>CAZGAI010000140.1:0-8332 GCA_964523175.1 uncultured Victivallales bacterium
GTGGGGCTTTTTGCTCCCGGAACATCTTCTAAATCATATAGTGAATCAATAATATAAAAATTCCCAAATTTTTTGTAGACATCAATTACTTTTGCAGATTCAGTAACTGATGAAGTAATTGATGTCTACAAAAAATTTGGGAATTTTTATATTATTGATTCTCTATATGATTTAGAAGATGTTCCGGGAGCAAAAAGCCCCACTACTCCTAAAAACTTTAAAAAACTTGTTCAAAATGAAATAGCTAAGATGAAAGAAAAAAAGATACCTTATCAATTTGCAGTTCCGGCTGCTGCTTCATGTCATGAATTTGAATCATGTAATGGAGTAAAAAATAAGTTTATCAACTCTCAGCTGGACTATATAAAAATTGCAATGCAGGAAATTAATCCGGGAAGACTTAAAAAAGAAGATACAAACTTTAAAGGAATTGCTATTTGGAGTTGGAATTCCGCTATGTGGTGGAACGGGAATAAACTGGAGCCATCTAAACCTGATAAAAATGTATTAAAATTTTTAGGTAGAAATTTAGAATGAACATCTTATCAAATCTACATGTTATTTCCACAGTATTTGCAGAATACAGCATCTTCATCATGGCCTTTTTTGTTACAGAATGGGCAAATTTTCTTTTCTTTATTTTTTTGAATTTCTGTAGATATAGCAACAGAAACAAATCCTGTCGGAACAACAATTATGCTGTAACCCAGGATCATTATGATAGCTGCAATTGCCTGTCCTAAAGGAGTATCTGGTGAAATATCTCCGTAGCCGACAGTAGTTAATGTTACAATAGCCCAGTAGATGCTTTGAGGAATACTGGTAAAACCTGAGTGTTGTGTTTCTACAGTATACATTAATGTCCCTAGAATTGTTACGCATGTCAATACAGTAAGAATAAAAATGAAAATTCTACGGGAGCATGATTTGAGTACTGTTAGAATATCATTAACTTCTTCAATAAATGAGGCCAGTTTTAGTATTCTAAATACCCGAAGAATACGTAAAAGTTTTATTACCAATAAAGAATGAGTGCCAGGTATTAATATGCTAAGATAGCTAGGTAAAATTGCCAAAAAATCTATGATGCCGAAATAACTGAATATATATTTTGACTTTTTGTTGACACAATAAATTCTAAGAGTATACTCAATAGTAAAAATAACAGTAAAAAACCATTCAATGCAATGTATAAGTATGCAATACTTTAAATGTATTGCTTTTACACTATCCAGAATAACAACTAAAACACTGAGAACTATGCAAATGATCAGAATAATATCAAATGCTTTTCCTGCAGGTGTATCTGTTCCGAATATTATTGTTTTAATACGTTCTTTTGCTGTCATAATTTTTCTACTAACAACATTCATGATTTTGAACGGCGCTCGGAGGCAATCGTCCTCCAAAAGATAAAAACAAGGTTTGCCTTGTTAAATTGAAATTCTACCGTTGATAGCTGCAGTGATAGTGGCTGAGTTTGCATATGAGATATCAGCGCCTGCCGGAATACCTCTGGCAAGAGTAGTTATCTTTATATTTTTATTTTTTAGAAGGTTAGCTATATAAATAGTGGTTGCCTGTCCTTCAACATCCTGACTTAATGCAAGAATTATTTCCGTAAGTTTTCCGGAATTTAATCTGTTAATAAGTGGTTCAATAGAAAGAGTATCTGTTCCTTTGTTATCCAAGGGGGATAACTTGCCGCCAAGGACATGATAAACACCTTTAAAACAGCTTTTTTCCATTGGTGGTATTTGTGAATAATCTTCTAATACACATATTACTGAAGAATCGCGTTTAGGGTCTATGCAGACATTGCACAACTCTTTTTCGCAAAGGTTTCCACATATTTTACATTTTTTAATTTTAACATGAAGGTCGGATATTTTTGCGCCCAAAAAATTTAGTTTATCTTTAGGCCATTTAAGCATACATAAAGCCATACGCTCAGCTCCGCGCTGTCCAATGCCGGGAAGTTCCTTCAATATTGATATTAATTCTTCAAGTCCTTTTGGATAATAAGAATGTGACATTTTTTCTTCTCTGATCCTCCTCTAAAACTAGATTATGTGTCAGACGCATGCGATGCATCTTTACATTATACGTTTCTTCCTATTAAAACTGGTGAACATAGACCGATAATAACCGTTCTCTTGAAACGACAAGGAGGAGCTATTTTTAAAGTCTTTGTGCCCCCTTTAGTTCGACCCTGACAGATGTTGAAAATTTCAAAAAAAGACTTAAGGTTTCGTCATCGTTGCCATAATCGTTTTCTTGATCGAAAAAGACAACGATAAAGATTTTTTACTTCAAGTCTCAAACAAGTATAAGGTGGTCATCCAAACAGTCCGGGTAAATTCAATCCACCGGTAATACGCATCATTTTTTGCTGAGAATATTTTTTCGCTTCGTCCAGGGCATTGTTAACTGCAATCAAGACTAAGTCTTCCAATTTTTCAGTCTCTCCTGAGTTGACAGCTTCAGGTGCAATTCTGATTCTTTTAATTTTCATATCAGCAGTTGCCGTAACTTCTACAGAAGTACCACATACTCCTGTAACCTCAGTTTCTGCAAGCTCTTCCTGGACTTTTCCAAATTCTTTTTTCATTTCATAGGCTTTTTTCATCATGCCGCCCATGTCTCCAATTTTACCAAACATATTTCCACATCCTTTCTAGGTCATATTTTTATTTTATTAGTTCAAATAATTGATGTTTTGATGCTTTTTTATCAAATGTAATTACAAGTTCACATCCTGAAAACTTGGAAGAATAGGCTATTAGAATATCTGATAAATCAATTTTTGACTCTTGAGCAGATAAAATAAAGCCCTGGATAGCTTCAGGCTTTTCAAACTTTAGTATTGGCATAGCTAACAAATCTTTAAAAGCTTCATATATATTTTTCCTTGTTTCATTATATGCAGACTCAAGAACCCATATAGTTTCAATTGTGACAGGAAGGGGAATAAATAAAATTTCTTTTTCTATTTCAGCCTGTTTGAATCTTTTATATACAATTTGAGATTGACGCTCATCATCTCTTGTCAGGAATCTAATGAGTATATTGGTGTCTATTGCTTTCATTTTAAGGAAGATTTCATTTTATTCTTTATTGATAGGTCCATCTGTTCTATCGAAATTGATTTCCGATTCTGCCTGTAAAGCTTTCCATAGATGTTATCAACCGTTTTAGTAATAGGTCGGATAATAGCATCTCCTTCACTGGTAATTAAAAATTCTAACTTATCTCCAGTATGTAAATGTAGGCTTTCTCTAATGTTTTTGGGTATTGTTACCTGTCCTTTACTGGTTATTGTTGCTGTTGTCATTTATATTATTCTCCTTACATATAAAGCTTACTTTATAAGTAAAGTAAGGCAGTATTCAGTCTTGTCAAGTTTTCTATCCAGAATTCAGTATTTATAATTAAAATGTATATAAAGTCCTAATTAATTTATTGATATATGATAATGCTATATTCCTTTGTGGAAAAATATTAAAATAAGTTTAACTTAACGTGTTATACCTATCCACGAACATCAACAACATTTCCAGCAAAGAGCTCCAACGTTTTCTGAACAAAAGAATTATTGGAAATTTTTTCTTTAACTGTATTCAAATCAATCTGCTTTGTCTCATGAACAGGAGTAATTAGCCCTTTCTGTTGCAAAACTATAAGTTTAAAGTTTCTAATACCTGTAATTCTGGCAATGCAAGTATTTAAAAGAGATAATTCCTGTATGATTCTTTCTGCGTGGAGGCTTTCAAATTCTTCATCATAGCACACTGTTAGTGTATTATGATCAATTGATTTAGGTTTAGCTTCCTGCATGTAGAATTTTAATTGTGGATGATTCAAACGTGAAGTATCCATTTCCAGTATAAGTTGATGCCAGAGTTCTTCAGGAGAATTAAATTTAACCTTTGTCTGCTGCACCGGTTTAGTGCTTATAGACTTTTTAGTTTCATGTGTATAAGTAACAACTTTTTCAGGTAACTGATAGTTTCCTGATGCTTCAGATATTGTTTCATGTGAGGTTTTTTGAAAGTCTTGATTTTTAGGGGGCGATATTTCTTCTTTTACTGCTATTGGTACATTATTAATATGCTCAGTTTTATTAACAGGATGACCATTTATATTTTCATCATTATTTTTGTTTTGTATCGTCTCCATTTGATTTACTGAATGGTCCTCAGACAATTGTTTTTTTTGAAAAGGAGGTGTTGACTGAGGGAGAGTGGTAGCAACATGGACCTCTGTATTCAGTTTATTTATCTGGTTTTTATTTTTAAGTTCATTGATTTTTATTATCAAATCTTCTACACTGGAAGAACGGGCAAGTCTCATTGATTTAAGCAGAGTAGTTTCAATATAAACTTGCTTATTAAGTGAGTCATGAAGAACCTTGCCGGTGGGCGAAAGGGTTTCAAGCAACCTTTGAATAATTGTAATTGAACACATAAGACCAAGTTTTTTGTATTTTTCTATTATGTCACTTCCAACTTCGAGTATTGGGTCGGGATCAGGTACAAGAAGGCAGATTTCAATTCCTCTTAGATAATTTAATATATCCTTAAAAAGGTGCTCAAGGTTTAAGCCGGCAGAAGCCTGTTTGTGTATGCATAAAACAACATCAGACTTATTATCTGTAAGAATTGCACGGATGAGGTTTTCCATATCATCCGGAGCAGTTAAACCGAAAGTTTTTAAAACCTGTTCTTCTGATATTTCTTTGCTTTCATCAGACATATGAAAGGCTATCATTTGGTCAAACAGAGATAAAGCATCCCGCATTCCACCATCGGCGGCTTTTGAAATAGCGCGAACAGCATTTTTGCTGATTTGAACGTTTTCAGATTCAGCTATCTTGCATAAACTTTCAACTATTAAATTCCCGGGTATTCTTTTTAGATCAAATCTTTGGCATCTGGATAAAACAGTTGGCAGTATTTTATGTGGTTCGGTGGTGGCAAAAAGGAATTTTACATGCGCTGGGGGCTCTTCAAGGGTTTTAAGCAGTGCATTCCATGCAGGTGTTGTAAGCATATGTACTTCGTCAATGATGTAAACTTTGTACTTGCATTTTACAGGCGAATATAAAACTTCCTCACGTAAATTTCGAATATCGTTTACACCATTATTACTGGCACCGTCAATCTCAATTATATCAATATTGTTGCCGTTTGCAATGCTCATACATGACTCACATTCACAGCATGGATTGGCCACGGGTGCTTTTTCACAGTTTAGAGTTTTTGCAAAAATTCTAACGACTGTAGTTTTTCCAATTCCCCTTGGTCCGACAAAAAGATACGCGTGTGCTGTCTTCTGATTTAATAATGCATTTTGCAGCGTACGTGTAATATGTTCCTGGCCTATTAAATCAGGAAACGTTCTGGGTCTATATTTTCTAGCTAATACCTGATATTCCATAGTTTATTCCAAAATTTATTTATAGTATATAAATTTACGTTTAAGTTGTTGAACGACAATAATACTATAGTTCTGTTTGTACAATATTGAATTCAAAAATAAAAATGTTATAGCCATTTTAAATAGATTATAAAAATAGGCTTTACAGTTGTATCCTGCTTATTCAACAACCACAGTTATCTTAAATTTTTTGATGGGCCTTATCTTTTTTTCCCAAACACGTAAATATGATAGTTCAAGGACTGTTTTACCTTTATTTAAAGCTTTAAATTCAATAATTCTTTTACCATCGGAGCCTATCCTATCTGAATTTGGTTTATATTTTGACTTTATAAACCTTATAATAGAATCATTATATGGTAGTATCTCCCATGAATAGCCGGTTGTAGGATTTGAATCCAGAGAAATATTAAATGAATCGTTCATCTTTACATATAAATTTTTTCCTGTATTATGGATTGTAATAAGGCTTTCAGGTTTGGAAGAAATTAATTGACAAGAAACAATTAATACCGCAAACACAATAGAAAAAACGGCAAAAATTATCTTTTTTTTTATAAAATACATAAGCTGGATTTTCCTTGGCGAAAATTATCACGGATAAATAAATCTATTAATTTTTCTCTTTTTAATATCATATAGCTTTCAGTTTAGTAATTATTTTATCGATAACAGTAAAAGGACAGGAAGCTCCTGCAAGAATTGCAATTACTGAAGTATCTTTAAGCATTTGCTTTGTAGGCATCTGAACTTCCCGGAGCTCTTCGGGGAGAAAACATAGTATATTTGAATCACCAATTGACTCGGCATCTTTCAGGTAATACACAGAAGAATAATTTTGTGCAAGCTTATATAGGTGCAGAGTGTTGCTGCTTTCATACCCACCTACAACAAATATCAAATCAGGGGTTTGACTGCAAATTTTACGGGCTGCAGTTTGGCGTAAATGTGTAGCACGGCAAATAGTATTACATGCTGATAATCTGCTGCCTTTTTTCTCAAGAGTGTTTCTAATAATTTTTTCAACTTTGATGGTTTCACTGTAGAGCATAGTGGTTTGGTTTGCCAGTGCGAATCTTTTAGAGTTAAAACATTCAATATTTTTGACTCTGATTCCAGTAGTGACTGGAATATTTTTGACTGATTGTTTTAGGTCGGTTAATACGTTATTGCTGAGAATGAAGGAAAAATATTTAGCAGTTTCTAAATCGGGAAGAATAACTATGCAGCTATCGTTTTCAGCTCTGGATATACTGGCTTTTACTTCAGGATGTCCAGGTTTACCATATAAAATTAGCGTAGATTTATTTTTTGCTTCTAAAGAAATAAAATCCCATACGCTTTTAACATTTCTACACGTGGTATCAACAATATTTTTATATTTTACACGGATTTTTTTCTCTAAGTCCAGAGGTATTCCGAAAGCAGGAATAATAATATAGTCATCTTGTTCAGCTATTTTAAAAATACTATCAAGATTAGACTCGGGAATAATGTTTACACCTGAGGATATGAAGTATTGGTTTACAGTAGGGTTATGAATGATTTCACCCAAGAGGTAAACTTTTATATCGTCTCCTGTGTTAATAATATTCTCGAGTTTTTTTAACGCACTTATTACGCCGCCACAAAAGCCGAAAACTTCAGGTAGTATTATTTTAAATCTTCCCGAATGAACCGTTCTTGTGTTGTTCTCAATAAGAGTTTCAATTTTTTTTTCAAAAAGTCTGTTCACTCAAGTTAAACTTGTTTTATTATATTTTATCAATAACAACAATAATAATGCCTGCCAATAAGTTAAAATCATACTCCAATAATTTTAACTTGTTACAAAAAAACATTATTTTACAGAAGCATCAATTAACTCTATAGGTTCTGTACTGTGCTGTTTCTCTAACGGTACAGGCTCAATATTTACCGGGGTAATATCTGCACTTTCCTTTTCGCTTATAACAGGTTGAGGTATTTTAGTATCCGTTCTTGTATAGTTTACTTCGCTTTTCATTTTGTTAAGCAGAGTGTTATAATCGCTGGAAAGGTTTGTTAAGTTCAGGAACCTTCCAATTGAAGAAGCCACGTTTTTCCAGTTATCACCTGTTATTCTCCAGATAATCTGATTGTTTGTAATCTTATCAGTGTATTTGTCCGGAACATAATTAGCATTTCCTAAAATTATAATTTGTTTAGCTCCGAGAAAATTCACAAAGTTGGTCAATTCATTATACGGAACCTGCAGTGCTTTAGAGCTTCTCTGTGGAGGCATAAAAAAAATATCTTTACCGTTAACGGCAGGAAACAGTAATATTGGCTGACGATTTTCAGTTTGAATTAACTCAGCAAGAAGTCTTGATTCAGAATAGTTTCCTGTAACAATTAATGTTTGAATTTTTTGATAAGGTCCCTTAAAAGGTCTTGTCCATCTCCAAAAATCTGCTCGGGCACAATTTGCTGCTGTAAAAAGAATTGCACATAAAGAAAATGTCCATGCTAGCCTGTTGATACATTTCATTTTTTTCCCCTGAATTTGCTTATTAAAATTTGAGTAATATACTAAAATCGTCTATTCTTACATTGGTATTTTTTGGAAAATCAAAGTAAACATTAAAAATAAATTAAATTCATCAATATTTTTTGTGTTTTTATTAATTTTACACATGAAAAATAAAATTCAATAACTATAATTCTTCAAAGCACTTTTTTTCCTTTTTTTATCTTATACCTGGCAAGTATAGGCAAGTTCGTTTTTTGCGGCTTATATACAGCAATGCTATATTACTTAACAAAAAATAACTAGATAGTATAGGAATTTGCTCATAAAGCATTAACTCTTAATGTTTTTAAAGTTATCAGGTATTAAAGTTATCAAGTATTAAAGTTATAGGATATAAAGGTG
>CAZGAI010000141.1:0-8212 GCA_964523175.1 uncultured Victivallales bacterium
TGTTGGTAATTTGTAATGCTAAGATACTGGGATAATCATCTTGTTGCTGACATATGAATCATCCAAAAACATATCATCTAAGAAATATCCAAACTCAGATGCTGTTATTTTAAGTAATAAAATTATCTGTAATATTACAGATATACCGTAAACGGTAGAGTGTTATCGCTTTGCCGCATTTAAAGCTAAAAGTTAAGATCTTTACCGACGAAAGTATAAAGGTCTTGGTAGTCAATGGTCAGATAATTTTACTAAGATTTTAACACAGCAGAGAGTTGAAAATAATAAAAATATATAATGCTGTTACTTCAACATCTGTAAATACTCTACTTTTTAAAAAGTAAAAAATATAAATTATAGCCGAGAATTCTTTCTACTTACAAAAAACAAGTATAAATACCTTTTTAATAGGCTTTAATTATATATCAAAAAAACCATATATTTTGGTAGAAATAATATTATTAATGATTATTTGTATTATACAATGTAATTTTGGAGAGATGCCGGAGTGGTCGAACGGGGTAGTCTCGAAAACTATTGACGAAGCAATTCGTCCCAGGGTTCGAATCCCTGTCTCTCCGCCAGTTTTTATAAAGTCAGGAAAAATTAGCGGAGAAATCCCTGCCTGCCCTGAGTTGCTAGATGAAGCAAAAAAGGGTCTCTCTGCCATTATTTACTTAAGGGTTTGCTATGCAAGGCATTGTTCTTAACATTTTAGAATATTTATATCTATCTTTAACTCCACTATTGGAGATTGTGATTCTTGCTTTACTTATTTATTATGTACTAAGTTATCTAAGAGGTACTAAGGCTGCCTCAGTTCTCGCCGGCATGGTTTTTGTTTTTATGGGACTGGCAATATTGGCTGACCTTTTGAATTTTGAAGTGATAAGTTGGCTTTTAAACGGAAGTTGGACATTGCTTGCAATGGCTTTAATTATCATTTTCCAACCTGAATTCAGGAGGGCTTTTGCTCAAATTGGAAGCAACCCGTTCACTAAAGGTGTTAGAAGACAGGAAACTATTGATCAAATTATTACTGCAGTTATTAATCTTTCCGGAAAAAGCCAAGGTGCACTGATTGTAATTGAGCAAAATATAGGCCTCAGGGGACTCGCAGACAACTCGCTTAAAATTGATGCTAGGATTTCACATAGACTAATAGAGACAATTTTTGCTCCAAATACTCCGCTGCATGACGGCGGAATTATTGTTAATAGTGGCAGAATCAAATATGTTCACTGTGTTTTTCCTCTATCGTCAAACAGAGAATTAACCAGGACAATGGGTACCAGGCATTCCGCCGCCTTAGCTGTTACAGAGGAAACAGATGCTTTAGTCGTTGTTGTTTCTGAAGAAACAGCTGGTATTTCAATCGTTCACAAAGGCAATATGAAAAAAAATATTAGACCGGATCGCCTAAGGCGCTTCCTTGATACACTGATGAATAAAGAAAAAGGTAAAACATTTAAAGACATGGTAGATGAAATGGCTGATTCAGATGAAATCAGCAGCTTTAAATCGACAAACAAATGAAAAATGAATTATTTAAAAAACTGATTTCATATTTACCGCTTTTTGTCCGGCGTAATTTTGCTAGAAAGGCGATTGCAATATTCTTTGCCATACTCGTTTACATGAAAGTAAATACTCAGCTTGGTGAAGAACATGTTCTGCAGCATATACCGGTTAATATTGTAGCACATGGCAACATAGAAGTAATGAATTACCTACCAGAAACTGTTGATGTAACTATTAGTGGCTCAAAACAAAAAATCAATCTTCTTACACCTTCTGATATCAGAATAGAAATCCCTATTAGTGAAATCACTTTAAAACAGCACAATTATCAGCTTAACAAATCATTTTCCATGAACATTAATAAAACAAATGTATATATGCCGGCCGGCATAAGCCTAATTAGAGTTACCCCGGGCGATGTGACCGTTCACTGCGATAAACGTATCACTAAAGATGTCCCGGTAACACCAACTTTCAGAGGTTATCCTCCTATGGATTATGAGCGCGGAGAAGTGAAGGTAATCCCTAAAATGGTCTCTTTGTCCGGACCTGAAACTATTTTAAATGATATTAAAACTATACCTTCGGAACCGGTTCATCTCGATAAAAGTACAGTCGAGGATTTTATGGTAGATAAAAAGATACAGTCTGTTGATAAAAAAGTACTTGTAAGTCCTTCATCAGTACAGTTAAAAGTTGAAATTTACAAAACCATGGAGACAAGTGTTTATGATGACGTTCCTGTGTGTGCCTTGCTTGGAAGACTCAACACAGCACTTAGGTTCAAACCAAAACTGCTGTCAAAGACTGTCAATATTACACTCAGAGGTCCCTACAGTCAGTTGGAGATGCTTAACAAATCTCAGATCAAAGCTTTTGTTGATTTATCAAAATATAATAAACCGGGTATTTATCAGGTAAAAGTTGACTGTTGGATAAAAGATCCGCGAATCAATGTTAAGTTCATTGAACCTATCATGCTAAACGTAGAGTTGCTTCAAACCTCTTCAGCTAAAAATTTCAAATAAAACTAGAATTATACTTTCGTCGGTAAAGATCTTAACTTTTAGCTTTAAATACGGCAAATGAACTTTAACCTTTAATGGAGGATGTTATGAAAAATATACTTGTCCCGGTAGACTTTTCCGAAGTAACTCATAAAATTATTGAACAGACAATACAAATTGCTTTGCCTTTAAAGGCTAAAGTCCACTTGATACATGTCACTGAACCCTCCTCTCATTCAATCTCACTTCAAACCGGAACATCCTTTGATTCGCTGGATACAATGGGCGAACATCATTTCGCTACGGTCAGATATGATATTATAAGGGATCAGGTAGCAGCAAAGCTGAAAAAAGAACACTCCCAACTTTTGGAACTAAGAAAACAGTTGACAGATAAAAAGATTGACACACATGCACTTCTTATCGAAGGACATATAACGAAAATTATCGTTAAAGAAGCTTCTGAAATTAATGCAGATATGATTATATTGGGGTCTCATGGGCATGGTTCACTACACGATGTATTCGTTGGTAGCGTAACAAACGGTATAATAAAAAAACTGTCCTGTCCAGTTCTTATTATCCCGGCGAAATAGGGCTTAAGGCTTAGAAGGGATATATTTTTTCCCTAGTACTTTCATCACTTTCTGCAAATCTTCCCAGGCATATTTTTTCTGTCTGGGATCACGTAAAAGAAACGATGGATGAAATGTCGGCAGCGTTTTTATACCTCTGAACTCAAACCATTGACCATGAATCCTGGTTATTCCGGTTTTATTAAGAATAAACTTCAATGGAACAGCTCCAAGCAAAACAATTACTTTAGGTTTAATAATCTCAATTTGACGCAGCAGGTAATGTATACACGCATCTGCTTCATCCGGAGACGGATTCCTATTTTGCGGAGGACGGCATTTAACAATATTGCAGATAAATACTTCTTCTCTGTCAAACCCCATTGCCCTCAGCATTTTAGTCAATAATTGCCCTGACCTGCCGACAAAGGGTCGTCCCTGTAAATCTTCATCTCTCCCCGGCCCCTCACCAATGAGCATTAGGTCAGCTGTAAAAGAACCTTCGCCGAATACAGTATTATTCCTTGATCGACAAAGGCCGCATTTACTACAACCGGCTACTGCTTCTTTAAGCTGCTGCATATCCTGTTGGCTACGACCTTTAGTATTTTGCAGAACATCTGTCTTATTTTCCTGAACTGAATTATCAGAATTAATCCTCTTTTCACAAACAACAGATTCTACAGGGATATTCAATTTAGACTGCTGCCGGCTTTCTTTACTAATTTTTCTACGTAATTCATCTGTAACTGAATAAAACGACTTCAGTGTTTCCGGTGATATGTATGTATACTCGGAAACTTCCTGCTCACACCTAAGTGTTTCAATCATTTCATCAAATAAATTCATAAATATTCCTAATCTCTCTTCATAAACTAGTTATTTTCCTGCCACTAATTCCAAGAATTCTCAATAATTATTTAAATAGCTTTATTTGACTAAATGCTCAGGTACAGATGTACCTTTAATCATATCCTCAAATGTTTCACGTTCTCTAATCAAACTACTTTGATTACCATTAACAAGTACCTCCGCCGGGCGAAGTCTTCCGTTATACTGATAACTCATCCCGTAACCGTAGGCACCGGCATCAGTAGCGACAACTATATCGCCTTCCTGAACAGTTTTAGGAAATGCTCTTTCTTTTACCCAGAAATCAGTATTCTCGCAAAGTTGTCCACATAATCCACATTTTTCAGTCTGATCCCCTTCTCTACCGTTAAAGAGAATATGGTGGTAGGAACCGTAAAAAGCCGGCCTGGCTAATATATTCATTCCAATGTCCGTACCTATAATTTTCGAATAGGACTCTTTTATGGAATGTACTCGCCCAATAGCAACACCGGCATCACCAACAAAATACCTTGCTGGTTCCATCATCAATCTAGGCGGCTCCATACCGTATTGAACTATTGCCTTTTTAAAAGTATCCGCTACAAGTTCTGCTGTCTTTTCAATATCAAGCCCCTGTTCATCCTCCTTGTAAGGGATACCTAAACCTCCGCCAATGTCAATAAATTCAAAATCTATTTTCAATTCACGTGCGGTATTTCCGACTATTTCCATCAATAGGTTAGTAACAAATGCAAAATAATCTGGTTCAGTAATACATGAACCCGGCATCATATGAACACCGAAACGTTTTACACCGGCATTTTTTGCCTGTCGATAAGCTTCCGTAACCATTTCAGGGTGTAAACCGAATTTAGCTCCGGGTCCGGCATTTGTTACATATTCACCAACATTGCTTCTTCCATATCCGGGATTAATTCTATATGATAATATTTCCGGAACCCTCTGTTCTAAAACCCTGGAAAGAATAGAAATATCATCCAAATTAAAAATAACTCCACTATCCAGCCCCTGCCTTATATCTTCGTCAGATAGGAAATTACCACTGAACATCACGTTTTCTCCTCCAAGCCCTACTTTTTTAGCAAGAAGAATTTCGTTTACGCTGGCTGCATCAATTCCTGCACCTTCCTGCCGTAAGATATTAACTATTGCAGGGTTATTACAGGCTTTTACAGCGTAAAAAAACTTAAAATCCGGATAATAGGAAGTAAACGCCGCATAGGCTCTTCTGAAGTTTTCTCTGATACGGTTTTCGTTATAAACATATGTGGGAGTTCCATACTGCTCCGCTAATTCCTGAACACTGAGTTCATCGATGTAAATCTCTTTTTCTCTAAATTTATATGTATTCATAGTTTGTTCTTCTCTGTTTCTTTTGTAAAAATCCGTGAAGATAATATATTATTGGGTTTGAATTAATATTTCAAACCATTCAAGTTAAACTTGTTTTATTTTTAATTCAATGAAGAATAAAGTTTTGTTGCAAATGCACAACTTAAAGATCAAATTCCTAAGTTTTATTAAGAAAAGAAATTTGATATGTTTCCTTAATATCGTAATTTCAAATAAAGTAAAATCAAGGTGAATTTTAAAGATCACCTTAACATAGAAAGATAGTAAACGAATGAATTCAAAAGAGCTGAGAAAAAAATATATTGATTTTTTTATAGAAAAGGGGCATAAATTAATCAAAAGTGCTTCACTTGTTCCAGAAAATGATCCTACTGTATTATTTACAACAGCAGGTATGCACCCTTTGGTTCCGTACCTTATTGGTGAAAAACACCCGGCCGGACAAAAATTAGTTGGAATCCAAAAATGTGTAAGAACAGGTGACATTGACGAAGTAGGAGATATCTGCCACCTGACATTTTTTGAAATGCTCGGGAACTGGTCTCTGGGAGATTATTTTAAAAAAGATGCAATAGAATACAGCTTTGAATTTCTAACCAGTCCGAAATGGCTGAATCTGCCTTTAGCAAGGTTGGCATTCTCAGTTTTTAAAGGTGACAGTGATGCCCCTTTTGACGAAGAAGCTTATAACCACTGGATTAGTCTTGGTATTTCTGACAAGCGAATTGCAGAATTATCAAAGGAAGATAATTGGTGGGGGCCTGCCGGGCAAACAGGTCCATGTGGTCCGGATACTGAGATGTTCTATTGGGTAGGCAAAGAACCCGCTCCAACTGTATTTGATCCTAAAAATAAACTTTGGGTTGAAATATGGAATGATGTTTTCATGCAATATCATAAAAATAGTGAAGGAAAATTTGAACCTCTTAGACAGAAAAATGTTGACACAGGCATGGGATTGGAAAGAGTTACTGCTGTTCTGCAGGGCAAAGCCAGCTGTTACGAAACTGAACTATTCCTACCTATCTTTGATAAACTTGATAAAATACGCGGTGTGGCTAAAACAAAAGAAAAAACCCCATCAGAAAGAATTATAGCAGATCATCTCAGAACTGCAGCTTTTATGATAAGTGATGGCATTTCTCCAAGCAATGTCGATCAGGGTTACATCCTTAGACGTCTTATCAGGAGGGCTATTCGTGAAGCCCGTAAACTTGGAGTCAGTACAGCTTTTACATCCAAAATAGCAGAAGTTGTTATTAAAGAATATTCATGCGCATATCCAGAACTCTTCTCCAACTCCAATATTATTAAAAAAGAATTGGATCAGGAAGAAAAACAGTTTGCTCATGCTCTTGAAAAAGGAACACGTGAATTTGAAAAACTTATATCCAGAGTGCCTGCTCATATAACAAAGAAAGTCATTAGCGGTAAAAATGCCTTTTTCCTATACGAGACTTATGGGTTTCCAATTGAGTTAACGGAAGAGATGGCGCAGGAACGAGGTTTTATAGTCGATAAACCCGGATTTAATAAAGCCTATAAAAAACATCAGGAACTCTCCCGTCAGGGTGCTGAACAAAAATTCAAAGGGGGATTGGCAGACAATTCAGAACAAACATCAGCATTGCATACAGCAACTCATCTTCTGCATGAAGCACTAAGGAGAGTTTTAGGTAATCATGTTGCTCAGAAAGGCTCCAACATTACAACAGAAAGACTGCGTTTTGATTTCTCCCACCCTGAAAAAATGACAAAAGAACAAATAGCAGAAGTTGAGAGCATGGTTAATGAAATTATTATGCAAAAACTGCCTGTAACCTTTGAAGAAATGACTGTGAAAGAAGCGGTCAACATTGGCGCTATCGGCTTGTTTGGTGACAGATATGGCGATAAAGTTAAAGTTTATTCTATTGGCGACTTCAGTAAAGAAATATGCGGAGGGCCACATACCGATAATACAGATAAGCTCTTAAAATTTATAATTAAGAAAGAAGAGAGTTCTAGTAAAGGTATTCGGAGAATAAAAGCCATTCTGGTGTTATGAGAAAAGGAAGCACAGCTTTTTAGATTTTATCCTATTTTTTTTAATAATTGTTCAGCAAAGAATAAAAATTATGGACAAAGCAAATATTACAATATCTCGCAATAATGACGGCTACTATATTAAAGTAGAAGGGAGAGCCACCTTTGACTGCAGTTCTCCAATTAAGAATTTTGCTGATAATATAGTTTCAGGGGTTATTCAAAAAGTTGTTATAGATTTAAAAGAATGTACCTGGATGGATAGCACTTTCATGGGCACACTGGCCACACTTGGAATACACGCAAAAAAAGCTAACGTTGTTGTTAATGTATTACACGCAAATGAAAAAAACTTGCAACTACTTAGGGAACTCGGCATTTATAAACTTTTTATATATGATTCAAATTTCATCAATCCTACTAGTAATACCTGGAAAAATGTTATTCTCAAACCACCACCTAACGTTAAACAGGATATAGCCAAAACCGTCTTGGATGCTCATGAAACGCTGATGTCAGTGGACAAAAAAAACTTCATTAAATTTAAAAAAGTCGTCGAACTGGTAAAGAAAGATTTAGATGCACCAAAAAAATAATAACTAAATTATTTTCAAAAATAGATTTGATTACAGCCAGTGAATGTAAAAAATAAAATTTTAATAGTAGATGATAATAAAATTAATCTTCTTATTGCTGAAAAGCTTTTACTGAAATATGATTATATAATAGAGACAGCCCTGTCCGGAGAAGAAGCACTATCTAAACTGAAGGCAACAGATTTTGACCTAATCATAATGGATATTATGATGCCGGGTATGGATGGTTTTGAGACCTGTTCAAAGATAAAAGAGCTAAATCCTTCAGTTCTAATAATAA
>CAZGAI010000142.1:0-8210 GCA_964523175.1 uncultured Victivallales bacterium
TCTATTTGGACTTTTTATTTTGCCTTTAGCTAGAAAGGGTGTGAGTTCTGGATAATACTTCCACTGGAGAATTCGTTTCCTAAGTATACAAAAACTTCAAATACGATTAATGTCAAATTTGTTGCTGTTTTGGGAGCAGGGCAGTTTTTTGAAAAAAAAGTTCCAAAATCAAACTATCTTCCCTCACCCGCAGTGTATAGACTTATTGAAGGAATAAGAGTGTATAAAAAAAATCCGGGGAGTAAACTGATCTTTTCGGGATACGGGGGATTTAACAGAGTATCTTCCGCTGAAGTTATGGCTGAAATTGCAGAAATGCTTGGTATCCCCAAAAAAGATATAATTCAGGAGCCGGATCCAAAAGATACACATGATGAAGCAGTTGCTATTCATAAAATTGTTAATGATGAACCATTTGTACTGGTCACTTCTGCTGCTCATATGAAAAGGAGTGTACTCTTATTCAAAAAACAGGGTATGGACCCAATACCGGCACCAACTGATTATTTGGCTAGGAAACAGTTCAACTTTCAAATTCCAATGCCTGGTTCTGGAGGTTTCCGCAAAGTAGAAAGTGCAATTCATGAATATCTGGGAATTATCTGGGCTAAAATCAGAGGTTTTATTTAAAAATTAAAAACAATCGTGGGAAAATTCAATAAACGCAAGAGGCGCAGGTGACGCTAAACAGGAAAAATATTATTTCTATTAGACGCTCAAGAGAAAAGGAGAAGCTAAAATATGAAAGCTGCTGAATTTGATAAGAAGTTTGATGATAGTATGGATATAGGTGATATACTTGACAAAATTCATCACAGTTAATTCTAACTGGAGGAGATTATTATGTTTGGTATTATATGTGCAATAATTTTTATTATCTTTTTAATCATGCTCCCAAAAGCCTTAATATAACTGCTATCTTATTTTATTTGCTAAATCCAATGATCTACGACGCGTCAAACTTATCAAAAAGATGAAAAAGCAACGTAAAAGAAAACTCTATTAACCGGGCGTATGATTATACACCTTTAGTTTTTGTTTCAATCCTTGTTGTTATGGAAGGTATTCTATAGTCGGGTCATATATTAATCCGGATACTCTATTTGTGTTTCAATCCTTGTTGTTATGGAAGGTATTCTATAGGACAGACCCTGTTTCTTTTGTGGTCTAGGTGTGGGGTTTCAATCCTTGTTGTTATGGAAGGTATTCTATAGCAGAATTTACAGCGGTAGAAATTGATGTAAGGAAGTTTCAATCCTTGTTGTTATGGAAGGTATTCTATAGTCTCGATAGAACATGAATTTAGGGAGCGTTACAAGTTTCAATCCTTGTTGTTATGGAAGGTATTCTATAGAAATATAACCTTGCCATAATAGATCCTCCTTATGGAAGTTTCAATCCTTGTTGTTATGGAAGGTATTCTATAGACTCTCTGTATAGATTGTAAATTCGGTATTTCAATGTTTCAATCCTTGTTTTTATGGAAGGTATTCTATAGACATAGAACCGGCTTATAAATGTAATTGTACACCGAGTTTCAATCCTTGTTGTTATGGAAGGTATTCTATAGTATTCTCCTGAACTTACTACTTATACAGATGACATGTTTCAATCCTTGTTGTTATGGAAGGTATTCTATAGTCGCAGGTGGCACTCAATGGGATAGCTAAAACAAGGTTTCAATCCTTGTTGTTATGGAAGGTATTCTATAGTAGAAGCTGGGTCGTCTGCCATATAACCCACGGGAGTTTCAATCCTTGTTGTTATGGAAGGTATTCTATAGTTCATTATCTGAGATTCAGGATTGGGCCATAGAAAAGTTTCAATCCTTGTTGTTATGGAAGGTATTCTATAGTTATTTCTGTAGATATCATTATTATTTTCCTTATGTGTTTCAATCCTTGTTGTTATGGAAGGTATTCTATAGCTGAAAAGTCTATACCCTTTCCTGCTGTGCCTATTACGTTTCAATCCTTGTTGTTATGGAAGGTATTCTATAGGTCATTAATGGAATTTCATGATACGTACCATATGATGTTTCAATCCTTGTTGTTATGGAAGGTATTCTATAGATGGTGACTTAACCGCAGATGATTTAATTGAGATAGAGTTTCAATCCTTGTTGTTATGGAAGGTATTCTATAGTAATTGAAGTACGCCAGAAGTTTGATGAAATAATGTTTCAATCCTTGTTGTTATGGAAGGTATTCTATAGATAATCAAGCATTTGCACCGTTTTATGATAACATGTTTCAATCCTTGTTGTTATGGAAGGTATTCTATAGAAAATATTCTTTATTAACAAACTTATCAAATTTATGTTTCAATCCTTGTTGTTATGGAAGGTATTCTATAGCCTGTTTTGCAGGCCTCCACCATCTGAATTAACTGAGTTTCAATCCTTGTTGTTATGGAAGGTATTCTATAGTCGTTAATCCAAGTGAATCACGGATTAGTGAAGAGGAGTTTCAATCCTTGTTGTTATGGAAGGTATTCTATAGAACGGATTAGTTAAGTTTATAGTAGATCCATTCGCGTTTCAATCCTTGTTGTTATGGAAGGTATTCTATAGTTATTAGCTGGGCATTATAAGGCCATCAACGAAGCAAGTTTCAATCCTTGTTGTTATGGAAGGTATTCTATAGTTTCTAACAGGTGGGGCAGACGGCGAGATACTAAGTTTCAATCCTTGTTGTTATGGAAGGTATTCTATAGTAATTCCCACTTTCTCCGTATCACCTTTAACAACGTTTCAATCCTTGTTGTTATGGAAGGTATTCTATAGTCCTACGTTTATAGGTGAAATCGGGATTGGATCAGTGTTTCAATCCTTGTTGTTATGGAAGGTATTCTATAGAGGCTTTTTGTTGAAACATATTGTCAATGAAGAGATTAATGTATTATCTTGAAATATTATTTTTAACATATTACTATACCCTAAGTACCAATTGTGTATTTAAAATATCATCTTTACATAAAAATTCCAGTTATAACATCAAATTGTCAAAGAACTTACAGCTTTTAGACTGTTAATAAAAAATAATTTTATATGATTCTATCCACGGATGAACGTAATAAGACCGTCGAATGACTGGGGCGGATAAACATGTACAAATTCAATTATACTAATATTTTTATTTATTTATTCATCTGCGTTTATCTGCGTTCATCCGTGGACTGGACTATAAGAGTAATGTCTTGAGTTCGCCTTTTGCTAATTTCTCATCAAATGTTTTACCAAGTATTCTTTTCTTTTTGTAATCATCTTCAGAAATAGGCAGAATAAAAACACCATCAGTTTTGGGTTCAATAAGGTCTTTACTGAACTCTGCGATTTCATCAATACAGCTGTTGGGTAAATTACCAAAAAAGACACTGTATTGTACTCTAACCAATCCATATTCCTTACAGGTTTTTGCTATTTTTGTTCTGCTTTTATCAGATGAAATATCATAAAATACCCAGACTAACATAAGTCTCCTTCCCATCCACAGATGAACGCGGATAAACACAGATATTTTTTATTCATGTACGACTCGTTTTATTTGCACTTTTCGAAGATAATATTTCTTTTGTTGAATTCTACAGCTAAAGCATTTTCATAGACTTTTTCCAGAAATCCGGCTCCAATGATATTTGATACTTCATATGCAGCGCCGATTATTTCATGTGTAATAGCTTCATTATCCATATAACTTCCCTTTATTTATCCACGGATGAACGCTGATTTGCTCAGATATTATTATTTATCAAATCTTATCCGTGTTCATCTGTGTTTATCCGTGGACTATATCTTCTATTTCTGTAATTGCTGGAATATCTTTAGTTTCTTTGTTGATCATAGAATTAGCTAAAGTATGTGCTTCTGCCTGTATAGTATCAATGCGTTTTATCTGACGTGTTTTTCCTGTTTTTGAGTTCTTTACATTATATCTGACCTTCTCAGCCATATACTCATTGAATTTTGTAAGAAGCAGTTCTTTTGCCTGTTTTTCCAAAATAATTGAACCAGAGGATTCTTTTCTGAACATATCATTTCTGCATTGTCTACCGGTGAAAAGTTTCATTACAACTTTATCAGCATGTATTCTAAAGACCTCAATCATGTCAAAAACTAATGATTTTTTGTTATAGTTATCTGTATGGAAAAATCCAATATAGGGGTCAAGTCCAGCAATGATACATGCTCGTTCAACTTTAGAATATAAAACACCATAAGAGTAATTGATCATGGCGTTTACAGGGTCAAGTGCCGGGTGCTGAGTACGATTTTTAAATTGGAATTGTTCCGGTGGAAGTTTTCCAAGTATTTTCCAGTATGCAGCTGCGGCAGATCCTTCGTAGCCCATTATACTGCCTCGTAATTTTGAAATATTCCCCTGTATTGCTTCTATTTTCTTTTGATTCTCTTTCAACCTATTTATGGCTGGGTCAAAAAGTAACTCCTGTCCAGGCCTGCGGCGTAATAATTCCCTGAGAAAAATTTCCTGGTTTTTGAGTTTAGTAATTGTCCAGTTTTTAACGACAAGAAGACCATTGTCAGATTCTGAATATTCGAGTTGTGCTCTTCTAATAGCTGCAGTACTTCCCATCTTACCGTTCCAGAAGCGTCCAAAAGGTTTGCCGTATTTATCAAGCAGTACAATGTCAATATTGTGTTCGGTTGCCAGCAGAATAGAATCCGACGAAAAATGCACGCCGGTTGTTATCAGTATTGACTGTATTTTTCTTGCGGCCAGTTCAACTTTTTTATCACCGATTTTGAATTGAAAAAGTTCGCCCTTTCGATGAATACTTGTCCCGAATGTATTAATAACTAACTGCATCAAACTTTTCCTTAGGTTTTACGTTGCAAAACAAAGTTAACTTAGATTTTTATACATTAATCATGTAGTGTTTAACTAAATGTTCATATATCTGTTTAGTTTATTTCTGAGTATTTCAACAAGGTTTGATTTATCATTATATGATACAGAAATAAGCTTTTTACCCTGTTGCTGATAAAGTTTCTTTTTCATTAGCATACTGATTTTGTAATCAATCGTATCCATTCCCCAGTATTCGATATAGATATCAAACTCCGGTAGGTAAAAGTCCGGTCGGATTGCGTAACCTTCTATTATCCTGATTCGTTCATCATATCGGTATTTGATTTTATGACCGTAAAGAAAGTTTGATATTATACGTTCTCCATCAGACTGGACGAGCTTACCATTATCTGTCTGAATAGTTTTATTGAGATCAACTTTGGTGTCGTAATTTCTACGTTTGATGTAAACTTCGTCAAAGCAATGATCACAGTATATTCTACTGAAAGCTTTCATGCTTCTGGCAAATTCGTCTGATTCTACTTTTTTACCGCATTTTGTACAAACTTTTACAAGTTTCTGCTCTGCGATTTTACAGGCTTCTTTAATAAGTTTACCAGAAGCAGTAACAGAACGTTTGACATAGTCTTTCTCATTGGGATTCTTATACATATCTCTTAAGTCTTCAATAGCACATGCTGATGCTGAACCAAATGCCCCAAGTGCTTTTGCGCTATATTGTCGTACTTGTGGATGTGTGTCAGTAAGTATTGTTCGTAATAAGTCAACTGACGCAGTGGAGTCAACAATACCAGCCAGTTTTCCAAATGCAGAAGCTGCAAGTCGCCTCAGTAAAGGCGACTCGGAATGAGCAAATCCTACAAGTTCATCAAAGACATCCGCCGAAGCACTCTCGCCAAGTTTCTTAACATGAGATGCGAGTTTTCTCTCGTTGTGTATATTCATTTTATATTCCTGACAAAACATATTGCGAGTAATTCTTCACAGCGTTATCTACATTGTAACTCTTTTCTAATTAATTTTTAGTCTTTTTTTTATACTATACACAAGTTCCTATATGTGCAGTCATTGCACCTTGCTTTTACTTTTGTTCCTGCCGGATAATATCCATTTTTTATAATATCCAGACAGTCATAGACTGCTTTTAGAGCTACATCAAAATCTTTTTCTTTAAACTCAATCTCAATAATTTTTGATTTACTTCTGGTAAAACATAGAAATGCCTTATTTACATCAACTTTATAAATATCTTTGATCATCAAAGCATACAGTGTTTCCTGGACCTTAAAAGTCTTCCAGATTCGATCTTTATATTCAGCAAACTTATAATCAAACGGTGCCATAGTGTCATCTTCAAGATACAGAAGTTCATCCACTTTTCCTCTCAGGTTTAGGGAAGGGGAGACCAATACTACTTCTGATTCTTTATTAACTACGCCCAGCTTTTTTCTCAAATAACCCGGATTGATCATTTCTTTGAACTTATGAGTATCCTTACCTTTCTGAACCTTGAAGCGCTTTTCCTCTCGCTGTTCAATTCCAAGAACATACTCGTAATAAGTAAACCTCGGACAGTACAGATATTCCAATAAATGTGATGGTGTGATATACATAATTTTTTTTAACCACTAATTACACTAATAAACGCTAATATTCTCAGTCCGCAGATGAACGCAGATTAACACGGATTTCTAAGAAAAAAGGGGCTTTATATATTTTTCAGCTTTTTCTTTTTTAATAATTTATCCAGAATGGGATCAGATGGTATTTTTTTAAGAAATTCAATCTTTTCATGAAAAGATAAACCCTCCATTTCATTGTTTAATTCTTCCTGAATTATTATTTTCATTACAACACAGTCAAATTTCTTTTCCATAGTAGTTACTGTTGCGATACGTGTGTTTGTGTTAATGCGATTTTACCCTAAAAGAATAACGTATTTTCTGATTTAGCTGTCCACCCTGTATCATTTCTATAAAAATTATTTATAACTTCATATCTGCAAACTTTCATTTCACTATCATTGTAAAAAGAAGGGAGTATTTCAACTTCTTTTTTAGAAATATTAATAACATAAAGCGAAACATTCTTATAAACATTTTTTATTTCTTCTTTTATTTCCATTTTATTTTCTAAACTCAGGTTTTTATCTTTTAAATGCCCATAAAATTTTTCTAGCTTTTTAATAAAGGAATCATATAACCCTTCTTGGAGTTCAATAAATACAGATGTAAGATATGGCATTTTTTTCATAAAGTTATTATCAAAAACCTTAATAACATTTTCAAATTCTAGGTTTTTCATTTTACCAATTAATAATTTATCTGGTGACGTTCTTCTTATTGCTATTTGGAAATATTTTTTTAATATAGGTAGTAAACAATTTTCTCGTATTGGAGTTTGTATTAATTCAGTAACAATGTCCTCTAATAAATCAGTTTGATGATATGGTGTAAATCCTATTTTTGGTGTAATAATTAGTTTTGCAGTATCTCTTACCTCGTTTCTATTTTCTCTATTAACTCTCCCGGCTGTTTGAATAATAGAATAAAAAGGAGCAAACTCTCTAAATCCAATATCAAAATCAAGATCAACACCTGCTTCTATTACTTGTGTGGAGATTAAAATAATTTTATCTGTTTTTAGTTTAGCTTTTATATTGGAAATAATACTTTTTCTTGATATTGGCACAAAATACGAACTTAATAAGAATATACACTGATCATTAAGTTTCTCTTTTAGATGTGTGTAAATATTCAATGCTAATTTTTTAGTATTTACGACACAAAGAACTGATTGACTTTTATTATATTTTTCTAAAATATCATTTATAAGTTTATCAGTAGAATCTAAAGCATGGTTAAATGTTAATGAGTATCGGTTGTTAAACTCTAGAGAGAAATATTTATTATCCAGTAATTCACATAACACAGAATTATCAAAAAACTCTTTTATATCAGGAATTGTCGCAGACATAAGAATAAAATCTATGTTAAATTCCCTTGATAGGAAAGTAATTGTTTCTGAAAAGTCCTGTAGTAACACTCTAGGAATCGCCTGGATTTCATCTAGTATAATAACAGAGTCTCTTAAAGTCCAAAATTTTATCAAATCTCTATTTTTATTTGAGTAAAATAAATTTAATAATTGGTTAAAAGTTGTAATAATGACATTATCTTCAGACCATGATTTATTGATAAATGAATCTTTTTGTATGCAGCAATCTTCTTCATTTCGTTTTTCTTTATTCGAATTATAATATTCTTTAGAAAAAGAAAGATGATGATATTTCATTAAAATAGTATCTTCAAAAATATTAGAATATTCATCAAAAGTTTGATCTATAATGGATGTCATTGGAAGAGCGTTGATTAAACGTTT
>CAZGAI010000143.1:0-8199 GCA_964523175.1 uncultured Victivallales bacterium
AAGTAAACATGCCACAGATAATCAGGTATATAGAATAGATCATTACCTGGGAAAAGATACTGTCCAGAATATATTTGTATTTCGTTTTGCCAACTCTATTTTTGAGCGTGTATGGAATAGAGATAATATTGATCATGTACAGATAACACTTAGCGAAGATATTGGTATTGGAAGTAGGGCCGGGTATTTTGACCAGACCGGCTTAATTAGAGATATGCTCCAAAACCATCTGCTCCAGTTACTGTGCTATGTTGCTATGGAACCGCCAGTAAATTTAGTCGAAGACAGTATAAGAAATGAAAAATCTAAAATATTAAATAGTATCACAGCTTTTGATTTAGATAAACTTGAGGAAAATTTAATTCTTGGGCAATACGACTATAGTTCTGTTGATGGAAAAGAAGAAATCAGCTACAGAAATGAAGAAAATATTCCTCAAAATTCATTTACTGAAACCTACTTTGCTACTAAACTATTTGTAGGTAACTGGAGATGGGAAGGTGTTCCTTTTTATTTACGATGTGGAAAAAGATTAAAAGAAAAATGCAGTAAAATTTCCGTAGTGTTTAAGAAGGCTCCGAAATCTGTATTCAGTAACTTTCATATTTCAGATCATTTATATAATGTTATTACATTTAATATCTATCCGGAACAAGGTGTATCTTTAAGATTTCAGGCAAAGCTTCCAGGCAGTAAAATGACACTGGGTTCATTAAAAATGGACTTCAACTACAAGAGCCAGTTCGGCAAGGAATTAACAGCTGACTATGATTCGCTTCTTCTGGACTGCATGCTTGGAGATCAGGCACTCTTTATGCGTAAAGACGCTGTAGAAACATCATGGAAAATAATTACACCTATACTGGAAAAAATCGAAAGTTATAGTGATGAAGAAAAGAGAGATTTAGTACATCAATATGTTTCAGGAAGTTATGGACCAAAGGCAGCTGATGACTTTATTAAAAAAGATAACAGAAGCTGGATTGAATAAAAATGAAAATAGTTAAATTCAAAAACTTAGATAAGTTAAGTAAATGTACGGCTGATTTCATAGTAAATATGGCAGCCGGATGCATTAAGACAAAAGGATATTTTACTATTAGTTTATGCGGAGGTTCATCACCTCGTAAATTATTTAATATACTTACAAGTGAAAACATAGATTGGAATAAAGTATACATATTCTGGGGTGATGAAAGGTTTGTAGATATCAATGATGATAACAGTAATTATAAAATGACTTATGATATTCTTTTATCTAAAATAGATATACCTGAAGAAAATATTTTTATAACTCCTGTCAATGAATCTACACCTGAGAAAACTGCATCTGAATATGAAAAATCTATACTAGACTTTTTCACTAAGCATCAGAAACTGGATTCATGTAAAACACCTATTTTCGATCTAATTATGCTGGGTGCTGGAAATGATGGCCATACAGCATCTCTTTTCCCCAATATTCCGGAATTAGATGAAAAAGAAAAACTCATAATTAATACAAAGTCTCCGGAATACGCTGTAGTTGATGACCGAATAAGCTTCACATTTAAATTAATTAATTCTGCAGATAATATTTTTCTTCTGCTTTCAGGAAGTGATAAGAAAAAAATTGCAGATCAATTTTTAAATAATAATACAGAAAAAAAAATACCTATACAATATATTGACAGATCTGATAAAACACAGGTGCTGCTTGATATGGAAATGTTTAAATAATATTTATTCTTAACAACTATAATGAATGAAGGAAAAATAAAAATGAAAAAAGCTGATATTGGTTTAATAGGTTTGGCAGTAATGGGTGAAAATCTTGTACTCAACATGGAACATCATGGCTTTACTGTAGCCGTTTTTAACAGAACTTATGCGAAAGTAGAAAAGTTTGTAAATGGTAGAGGTAAGAGTGACAGAATTATTGGCTGTGAAAGTATAGAACAACTTTGTGGCAATTTAGCACGCCCAAGAAGAGTTATGATGATGATTAAGGCCGGGACCGCTGTTGACCAAACAATTGAATCAATTTTACCTTATCTGGAGCCCGGTGATATTATTATTGATGGCGGCAACAGTCATTTTCCTGATTCTATCAGAAGAACTAATGAACTCAAGACAAAAGGTATTAGCTTTATAGGTACCGGAGTTTCCGGAGGAGAAGAAGGAGCTTTAAACGGACCATCTATTATGCCAGGCGGAACACCGGAAGCATGGCCACATGTTAAAAACATTTTACAATCTATTTCTGCTAAAGTTGAAGATGGAACTCCCTGCTGTGACTGGGTAGGCAGTGATGGAGCCGGGCATTATGTCAAAATGGTACATAACGGTATTGAATACGGCGATATGCAAATGACATGTGAAGCCTATGCACTTATGAAAGATGTAATAGGACTTGACAATAAAGAACTTCACGACGTATTCGCAGAATGGAATAAGGGAGAATTAGATAGTTACCTGATAGAAATAAGCAGGGATATTTTCAAAGAAAAAGATCCTGAAACAGGTAAATATATGGTTGATTTAATATTAGATACAGCCGGACAGAAAGGAACAGGAAAATGGACCAGTGAAAGTGGTCTTGAACTGGGTATTGGAATACCGACTATAGCTGAAGCTGTATTTGCCAGATGCCTATCTGCTATTAAAGAGGAAAGAGTTGATGCCGCTAAAGTTCTAACAGGACCTTCAGAAAAATTTAGAGGAAATAAAAAAGAGTTTGTAGAAGCAGTCAGGCAAGCACTTTACGCTTCTAAAGCATGTTCGTATGCCCAGGGGTTTCAATTAATGCGCGGAGCTGCAAAAGAGTATGGCTGGGATTTAAATTATGGAAATATTGCCCTGCTCTGGCGTGGTGGATGCATTATAAGAGCTAATTTTTTGATTGACATAAAAACAGCTTTCGACAAAAATCCTAAACTTCCTAACTTGCTTTTAGATCCTTTCTTTAAAGGCATAATAGATGAATGTCAGGCTTCATGGAGAAAAGTAGTGGCCTTAGCTGTTAAACACGGTATACCTGTTCCTGCATTTTCCTCTGCTTTATGTTATTATGATTCTTATAGAACCGAACGTTTACCGACTAATTTATTACAGGCACAGCGCGATTATTTCGGTGCACATACATATGAAAGAATAGATAAAGAAAGAGGTAAATTCTTCCATACCGATTGGTGCCATTTAGGTGGTAATACAACTTCATCAACCTATAATGTCTAAATGATATAGTCTTATTAAGCTTACAGGAGAAACAATCATGTCAAATAAAAAGAAACTCACAGAAGAAGAAAAAATTGAAAAAGCCAAAGAACTAATGGCTGAGTTGAATGATTTAGAATTATCGAATGAACAACTGGTTAAGATGGGAGGACGCCTAAAATTAGAAGGCAGCCATCTTTACATTGGAGGAAAACCTCATCGTCCGGCATGGATGGAAGAGGTAAAGCCAACTCATAAGCAGAAAAGAAAGACCCGGGAAAGAATGACAGACGATATTCAAGAAGACTAAAAATATAAAGTCTTTTTGTTCTTTACGTTAGTAAATGATGCGTATAAATCCTTTATCGCCAGCCTAAAATCTGAGATAAAGGATTTAATTTTTTTGATATATTATAAAAGATACTTTTCCAAAAATCAGGTACGACTTATAATTAAAAATAGGAGCTTATAATAAAATTCTTCAGAACAATTATTGAACACATGTATAACAAGAACTTTATCATCAATAAGCATGATATAGGTATGTTAAGCTGCATTTTAGAAGTCTTTATTTACTGCAGGTATTTAAAAATTAGAATGGTGGAGCATAGCGGATTCGAACCGCTGACCCTCACACTGCCAGTGTGATGCTCTAGCCAACTGAGCTAATGCCCCATAAAAGGAGGTATAAAATAATGCTCTCTTTTTATATTTCAAGACGAAATAATAATTTTTAAGCCCATTTCAAACCATAAAATAAAATTAAGTAACAATTCCCAAAATACAAATGATTTGTCGAGCATCTAGTATCGAGTATCTATTTTATAATAGCCTGTCCATCAAACAGCATATTTATTTCTGTAGTATCTTTATTCCTATATTTTAAATAACCGTAAAGTTCTTTGAGTTCTTCCAGTTTCTTATTCAGTTTAGCAGCTTCTTTCTTTAATTGAGCTGAAGTTAACAGTGAAGTAGGACTATGCTTAAACGGCAATATGAGCTTTATAATTTTTCTATTTTTGGGGCCGGGAAGATACACTATCAAAGAATTATTGTCATAAAGGTTAATCAATCTTATATTGAATTCAGGATAATCAGTGTTGCATAATGAAATCAGTACAAGAGCCGGCATTACCTGGGGAAGCTTATTGCCGAAGGGTATTTTATTTTTTCTATAAGATCTAGCACTAAAGTCGGGCTCTTTTAAAATAAAACCGGTTATTACTGGCAGATTTTTGCTAATATTAATGCAATAATCCCTGTTTAACAGAATCCCGTTTTTATCAACAATCAGGTTGGATTTTTTATTATAGAGTAAAGCTCTCGGAATCCTTTCAAAAATATCGAATTTAAGAGTGTCAGGAAGCATTCTCAATACTTCAACATTCTCCATTGAGTATATTTTTTCATTTTTCAACGTATTTCTAAGTTCTTCAGGACTTACCGCAAAAATATTTGTCTTACCCCTTTTAAGTTTCAGTATTTTCATAACTTCACTTGATCGTCCATTCCAGTAACCGAGACTGCTTACGGAAACTTTTCTTAGAGCAAAGCGTGAATTTTCATAAAAAAGATATTTATAACCAAGCAGGACGATAAATACAACAATCGCACAAATCAGTAAAACAGTACTGATCACTATAAATATTCTAATATAAGGACTTCTTAAAAGATTTTCTTTTTTTTTCATTATAGGCACAAGTTTAACTTGTTTTAAAATTTTCGTTATATGCAACAGCAGAGTAGAGAACTACCGCGGCACAGTTTCCCACATTAATTGATTCTTTGTTGCCAAACATCGGCAGGTTAACCGCACCATCGCATGCAGCAATTGTATCCTCAGAAATACCAAGTGCTTCGTTGCCGAAAACAAGTGCCAAAGGGTATTGGTATTCCATTTTCCAGGCAGAAACAGCTTCATCAAGAGTTTCAACAGCCAATATCATCTTAACACCTTCTTCTCGTAATGCGGTAACTGCTTCCAAAGAGGTGTTGAAATGCCTGCACTTCACATATTGATCCGCTCCCATAGCTGTTTTTGCAAGCTTTGGATGCGGCGGCGCCGGCGTATAACCGCACGCTATTATTTCAGACGCACCAACAGCGTCAGCCAGACGAAATATATTACCGGTATTATGGGCACTTCGTAATCTGTCTAAGACAATAGTTATTTTAGGTTTATGCTCTATCATACAAGGTTAACATTGCTATATTTTTGTTGTTTAAGAAATATCGTTTTAGTACCTGTGAGCCCTAAATCATTTCTTATATCATATAAGGTAATTGCGAAATACACACTGTATTAGGAAACGACGGAGCGTTTCCCTCCATTTTGAATTCACACCTGGAGGGTTTTGCTCTGTCAAAACCACCACGTCATGAGTTTTGCAAGCACCTCTATCTAATTAAGAAAAGGCTTAAGATATATCTTTTGATAAATAATAAAAGGTTATTATATTAACAATAATATTATAACACGTTTTTGTGGTCAGAAAAACAAGGAATACAATTTTTATCTGTTCAAAAGAAAATTATCTATGAGCAATGATAAAATTATCGGCGGCTGGGAACTAGTTGAATGGACAATGAAAGATGAAGAGGGTAACCTTTTTTATCCATTTGGGAAAAAAGTCTCAGGTATAATTATGTACACACCCGATGGTTATATGTCAGCAAATATTATGGCAAACAATCGAAAGGATGATATTTCAAAGGGACTATCTATGAATTCTTTGCTTAAAGGTAAAGGATCCTATCTAAGTTACTCCGGAACATATACACTTTACGATAACAAAGTAATTCATCACTTAAAAGTATCTCTTATACCTGAATGGAATCACAAGGATCAGGAACGCAATATTAAATTCTTCTAAAATCCACCACCTTTATCATATTCTCTTCGTAATACAACCCGTCATTTCCTTGTTTTTTCAGCCTTAACAAAATTACCGCTATGCGGGTTGCCTTTCTTCTCAAATACCCATCTATTCAAGTATGAAGGATGTTGGTAGTAATCACTGAATGATAAAGGAAGTGGAAATCCAGGTTTCAATGGCTGATTTAAATTTACGTCGTAATATTGAATCTGCATATGAAGGTGTGGATTATCAGACATTCCAGAGTTACCGACCTCTCCTATTTTATCGCCTTTTTTTAGATGCTGCCCCTCTTTTACAATTATTGAGCCATTTTTAAAGTGAGCCATTTCGCAAAAAATATTTTTCCCCAGGTCAAGCATAACATAATTTGCATGTTTAGTAACATTCCCTATTGGGTTATCTTTTTCTCCATCATGAATTTTAAAAACAGTACAATCGGCAGGTGCATAAACAGGTTCTCCAAAAGCATAGTAGTCATTTAGATCTTTTGGATTACCGCTATACAGTTCCCCATTTCCATCAATCTTATCAAAGTCATAGGCAAACTGAGCTCTATTATCCCAACGTCTATGAGTAATTCCAAATTCATGTGCAGAACATACCTGCCATACTCCTTTTATAGGAAGGTATACTTTCACAGGCTGCTCATACCTCTTCAGCTGTATACTAAACTGTTTCATACCGGAATCTGTTGCTACTGAAACTAGCATTCTATTTGAGTTAAGTTCTCTTTTTTCTCTGAAAAAAAGCATCGGAATTTTGTGAGAGTTTTTAGGAGAAATGCTAATGTTATAATAATCTGTATCAGAAGCAATCAGCCTGTTATCAGAATAAATATCAAACTTTATTTCCTTAATTTCTAAAGCCTTTGACAAATTATTTTTGATATTTAGAAAAACCATCCAGTTTTCAGTATCCAGCGCATCGGCTATTTTATAAATATATTTACCTAGCGGTGTAACTTTTACACTAAAGGTTTTATTTTCTGTTGAATTTTTTACTGCAGCATAAAACTGATGGCCAGTAAAACTGCATACAAATAATATTAATATAATAACTCCAGCCTTTTTCATGATACAAAACTACCTTTCTTTTTTTAGTTTAGATGCTCATACCAAAGTTCAAAAATCATTAAAGCCCAAATTATATAACTATAATCAGCCTGCATGGTTTGATGTTGCAGTAATATATTTGATACTGACTGACGATCAAAAAAACCGTTTTTAATACTATTACCGTTTAAAAGAGTATCTGTAGCTATGTCTTTCCACTCATTACGCAGCCAACGGGCTATCGGCACACCAAACCCCATTTTAGGACGATGTATTAATTCTTTAGGTATTAAATCAGAACATGAATCAAGTAAAATTTTCTTTCTGGATATAATTCCCTGTTTATATTTTAAAGGCAATGATGCGGCAAAGCTGACAACCTCCTGATCCATAAACGGACTTCTGAGTTCCAGAGAATTAGCCATTGATGCAATATCTATTTTTGTCAAAATATCACCAGGTAGATAAGAGTGCAGCTCTGTTTCCATTATTGTTTCCACGCTGTTACGTGCAGAAGCAGAACTAAAGAGAACCTGTAGGTATTTTTGAGTAGGATCAGGTGTAAAATCTTTCATTCTACTCCCGTATAAGGAAGTTTTTAGAGATTCCCCGCATCGATCAATAATATTCAAATACCGGTGTTCTCTAGTTGAAGCTATAATTTGAGCCAGCCTTCTGATTTTCCCCACATATGTTCTTTCTTCAGTTTTAGGTGGAAGCAGAAAATCAATTGAATTTGATAAGCCTTTTCTTATAGTCTGCGGAATTATATTTCCTAAGCCAGTATATTTATATACCATATAACGATAGTAGCCGGCAAACAGTTCATCAGCTCCATCACCACTTAAAGCAACTGAAACTTTCTCCCGCGCAAACTTGCTAAGTAGGTAAGTCGGTAGCATTGAAGCGTCAGAGTATGGTTCGCCATAATTTTTTACAAGTTTTGTTACATTAGAAAAATCAGACGCATCTACTATTTTTTCAAAATGTTGAGTTTTAAATTTACGGGATGCTATTCTTGCGTATTTACGTTCATCATACTTATCTTCATTAAAACCGATAGTAAATGTTTT
>CAZGAI010000144.1:0-8191 GCA_964523175.1 uncultured Victivallales bacterium
TGATTTGGTGATTTGGTGATTTGGTGATTTGGTGATTTGGTGATTTGGTGATTTGTTTTGCATCATCGTTATCGTAATCCTGATCATTGTCGGTTTTTAGTTTCATTTTTATAAAACTTCGATAAATCGAAGACCAGCGTTCTCCTGAAACTATATTATCGATGCTGGATATTCGACCTGTCCGCCATAGCCTTGGCGACGGAAGATGCACGTTTACCCACCCCTTTGGTTCCCCTCCCGGGAGGGGATTAAGGGGTGGGTTGATCTACGTTTTGTCTTAAAATTCAGCAGTTTCTTCCATGATAAAACTTCGATAAATCGAAGGCCGGTTTCTCTTGAATCTACAGAATTACAGATAGGTGTTAATTGTAGATTTGTTTGTGGACAAATAAATCTATCTAAAGCAGATTCTGGATATACATTGGTCAAAACTTTCCAATCCGCTGAGAATATCAATTTCTATTCTTAAGAAATAAAAAGGAATATCCCGCCGTCCCATCCGCGGCATTCTTACCGCATCCTTTTCTGTTGTTAATATCCAGCTGGCTCCAGCTTTCTTAGTATTATTAACAAAATCAATCATTTCCTGCTGTGTATAAGTATGATGGTCAGCAAAACGCTCTTTATAAACAAGTTCAGCACCTCTATCCGATAAAAAGTTTTCAAAACCGGTTGGGCTTGCAATGCCGCAGACTGTAGCAACTTTTTTGCCATTAAGGGTTGTTAATGGTAATCGCTCATTTTTTTTAAATACATTTTCCAAATATTGAGGCTTATGACAGCACTCTATAATTTCTGCATGTCTGTTGTGATGCTCGATAAAACGTTTAAGGTGCCTTAAATGATTCCCACCGTTTGATTTTGTAAGAAAAACGTAGTCTGCGCGGCGTATATTTTTTATAGGTTCACGGAGTAGTCCACGAGGTAGAGTATGATGGTTGTGAAATGGAGATGTTGAGTCAATTAGAACTATGTTAATATGTGGTTTGAGGTCTAGATACTGAAATCCATCATCCAATATTAAAGTATCGACTTCATATTCTGAAATAGCATATCTACCTGATTTTACTCTGTCCTTATCAACGAAAACAAGAACATTTTTTAAGTTGGAGGCAAGCATATAGGGTTCATCGCCGGCAGTCGCTGAATTCAGTAAGAGATTTACTCCATCTGAGACAATTCTCGGGGGAACTTCATTTTTTTTGGAATTACTGTGCGCTTTTAATTTTTCAAGAAAAGTTCTATTCTTAGACTTATATCCTCTGCTGAGAATAGCGACTTTTCTTCCATTTTTAGAGAGGGTTCTGGCAAAAACCTCAACCACAGGAGTTTTTCCTGTTCCACCGCAGGTTAGATTGCCTACGCTGACCACGAGGCAGCCTAAAGGGTGTCTTCTGTAAATACCTTTATCATAGAGCCAATGCCTGAACTGAACTATGTTACGGTAAAATCTTGAGATAAAAAACAGGAAGCCTCTCATAAAAACTGCAGAATGTGTGAACTTTTTTTCGTTCATGCATTCTACTACAAAGTGTTCTAATGCTTCACCATATTTTCTAAAGTTCATAAAACCAACTAAACAGTTTGTGTTAGGTATTAGGTGTTAGGTGTTAGGTGTTAGGTAGTACACTAAAGTCCCCGAAATTATAGGTTTTTTTAATTCCACAATTGCGGGATTGACTGCTTAAAACCACGCGTCAGCGTGACAAGCCTGAAATTTATACCGCTAAAAGCGGAACGTAACACTTAAAACTAACTGATATAATGGAATATACCCTTGTAAACTATAATATCAAATCAATATAGGCTAGTTTCCAGTGAGGGAATATACCCATTAAAATGAACTGCAGTTAACGGCAAAACAGTTAACAATTTTTTACCGTTAGTTTCTTTCACCGTAAAACTTTGCTACAACATCGCCTATTGTTACTACTCCATGACTGATTGCTGGCTCTATATCATCAAGCAGTTTTCTGATAATATCTTCTCTGTCTATAATTTCGACAACAACCGGAAGGTCTATCGATAATGATAAAATCCTGGTAGTGTGAATTTTTCTTTCACCACCAAAACCTTCAAGTCCCCGGAAAACAGTTGCTGACGCAATTCCATCATCCAACGCTTTTTTTAGAATCCAGTCACTGAGAGGATGTTTTTCATAACGTTCATTTTCATTAATAAAAACTCTTAATAGTTTGTACTGATGTTCTTTCATGTATTTACCCTTTTTATATTAAAATGGTTGAAATAAAATATCCGAGCCAAACTGCCAGAATTCCGACAGTAATCTGTATGAGTACATTGGCTAAAGCCTGAATAATTCTTTTATCTCTGATTAAGATATAAGTTTCATATCCAAATGTGGAAAATGTTGTAAGTGCCCCAAGAAAACCTGTAACCAGCAGATTTTTTGCGGATAAACCCAAAAGTTGAGTGTTGTCGATAATTCCAAATAAAAATCCAATTAACAGACATCCCAGCATGTTAACAGCAAGTGTTCCATATGGGAAGAAAGATTTAGAAATCTCTTGCACCCGAGTTGAAATAAAAAAACGGGAAACGGCACCAATAAATCCACCTATACCAACCATTAAATATTGTAAAAGCACAAATCAACCCCTTAAAATATTAACTAAAGTAATTCAAAATACAAATAAGCACTAAATGACAAATAAATTCTAAACATTCTGCCTGTGATTTGTATTTTGTTTTTGTTATTTCATCTTCATTAGTTGAGATAAAATTTGGTCTAATGAGATAAAGATTTAGCCAGTAACCTTGAGAATATATACCCAATCCAGACAGCAAATAGGCCGGCAGTAACTTGAATTAAAATATTTAGCAATGCTACAGTATAATTCCGATCTGTAATTAGTTTAAACGTTTCATAGCCAAATGAAGAGAAGGTTGTCAGAGCACCAAGAAATCCGGTTATCAGCAACAATCTGATTCTGGGGCCAATAAACTGTGAAATAGCAATAACTCCAAATAAAAATCCTATTATCAGACATCCCAAAAGGTTCACAACTAAAGTACCAAACGGGAAAACAGAAGCTTTTGTAAACATATTTACCCAGTTTTCAATAATAAAACGTAAAATTGCTCCAATACTTCCGCCTATCCCCACAATTATATATTGTATTAACATAACTTATATTTTCTTTAAAACTACTTTTTACTGTCCACTAATTTCCTAGAGCAGCATAGCCGCAACCAAAAAAAATTATAACCACGAAGATTTTGTTAATGAAAACCCATTTTTTTTCTTTTCTACAGGAAAAGCAAAAAAACTTCGTGTGCTTCTTGTCTTCGTGTGCTTCTTATCTTTGTGGTAAAAAAACTTGTTAAAGAAACAAGTTTCTGACGAGTTGTACGAATTAGCGCAAATACTAGATAATAACTCTTGTTGATTTTTTCCGAAAATCAACAATTTATTAGTGAAATTGGTGTAATTTGTGGATAAATTTTTCTAGGTGGTTTTTCTAATTCAGTGTTGATACAATAATTTCCATCTCTTTAAGTTTTTTTATTGGTTCTGTATTTTTTAATTTAGGTATTTTATTGTTTATAAGAAATATTTTTTTCCCTTCGCCTTCAATAAATATATGTCCTTCATTGATGCTTAAGGATGTATAACCGGCCAATGCAACATTTAAACGTATTCTGATTACTCTTATAAATGTTAATGTTTCATTTGGAATTATACCAAACCTATCCTCCAGTTCTTCCTGCAGAGAATCAATTTCTTTTGCTGTAACGGCAGCGCTGAACCTACGATAAAAATCTATCCTTAACCTTTCAGTTGGAATATAATCCTTAGGTAGTCCTGCTATTAAACGGTTGCCTCCTGGATGAAGGCCAAAATCTAAAAAATCAAATGAAAGGTCTACTACCGGCAGAAACACTACTTCCTTTTGTCCTTTAATTTTAGCAATAGAAGATTTTAAAAGCTGGCAGTATAATTCAAAGCCGATAGCATTAATATGTCCACTCTGGCTTGCGCCAAGAATATTTCCAGCTCCTCTAATTTCAAGATCTTTCAAAGCCAGCCTAAAGCCGGCCCCGAGTTGAGTATATTTCCTGATAGCTGAAAGTCTTGCTCTTGCATTTCCTGTCATAATATTGTGAACAGGCAGTAAAAGGTAAGCGTATGCCTGCCTTGACCAACGGCCAACTCTGCCGCGAAGCTGATATAGTTCTGCTAAGCCAAAACGGTCTGCTCTTTCAATAATTATGGTATTGGCATTGGGTATATCTACCCCTGATTCGATTATGGTAGTACAGACTAATACATTAATTTTTCCCTCAATAAATTTACTCATAACTTCTTCGAGTTCACCTTCATGCATCTGGCCATGACCTACTCCGAAAATGGCATCCGGGATAAGTTCCTGAAGCTGTTTGCATCTAGCTTCAATTGTTTTAACTCTATTATGAACATAAAAGATCTGTCCGCCTCTTTGTGTTTCACTAACAATTGCGTTAACAATTATTTTTTCATCAAATTGACTGACTCTTGTCTGAATAGGTAAACGTTCATTAGGAGCGGTCATTATAGTGCTTAGGTCTCTAATGCCTGACATTGCAAGGTATAGGGTGCGGGGGATTGGAGTAGCTGTCATGCTCAGTACATCTGCTGTTGCTTTTAGCTTTTTTAGCTTTTCTTTATGCATTACCCCGAAACGCTGTTCTTCATCAATGATAATAAAACCCAGTGAAGCAAATTGGACATCATTTTGGGCCAGACGGTGAGTTCCGATTATAATATCTATTTTACCTTCCTTTAAGTCACTGATGATTTTTTTCTGCTCAGATTTGCTTCTGAAGCGGCTTAGCATTTCGATAATAACAGGATATTCCGCAAAGCGCTCAAGAAAACTATAATAATGCTGTTGGGCTAAAATAGTAGTAGGTACAAGGATTGCTACCTGTTTGCCATCCATTACAGCTTTAAAAGCACCTCTCATCGCAACTTCGGTTTTTCCATATCCGACATCACCGCAAATCAGGCGGTCCATTGCTTTTGAAGAATTCATGTCTTTTTTTAATTCTTCTCCGGCTTTTATTTGATCGGCTGTTTCGTAATACGGGAAAGCCTCCTCAAACATAGCCTGTTCCCTGTCATCCGGAGGGAATTTATAGCCGCTGTCAGTATATCTTATTGCCTGTATTTTTAACGTGTCAAATGCCATATTCTGAGCTGCTCTCACAGCGGAGATCTTCATTTTAACCCATTTAGTTCCCCCAATTTTATTTAACCTGGGCATTGATTTTCTGGAACCGATATATCTACTGACCAAGCCGGACTGCCATGTAGGGACAAATAGTTTTAATTCGTCTTGATACTCAATTTCCATAACTTCTCTAATATTACCTGAAACAGTTATCTCTGAAATCCCGTTAAATATTCCAATACCATGAGTAATGTGAACCGCATAGTCGCCAATATCTAAATCCGCAAAGTTAGCCGTTTCAAAATCATCATCTATTATATTTTGTCTATTTTTCCTTATTGATGGTAGGTGTCTTTTATTTTCAATTAAAAAGAGTTCTTTTTCTGTAAGGAACACTAATTTTTCTTCGGGTACTATTATACCTTTATGAAGTTTGCCGTTTTCAATGATAATTTTGTCTAATGGAATATCATTATCCTTACACCATTTTTCCAAGTGCTCAACGGCACCGTCACCATTGCCTATTAATGCAATCTGATATTTGTTTTGAATCCATTGTTGGATTTGCTGAACCCTTAACTGAGTGCATAGCAGTTTATTTGAAAAATCAATTTCTTCATTCAGGGTTCCTGCAGCATCAATAGGTAAAGAAAAAATTTTAGTGTCAACTCCCTTTCGTGAATTTGCTGATTCTACAGGGTCTAAGATAGAAAAAACATTATTCTTCTTTGAGGCTTCAAGAAAAATACCTTTATTAAACTCATCACCAAACGTTTCCAAATGCTCTTCACATTGCTCAGGGTTGATAATCAGAAGCTTGGGCGGCTTGTTAAAATAATTAAGGAAAGAAGTTTTATTAGTATTTTCTTCAATAGTGGAACGGCCTATAACTGTATAAGAGTCAATTTTGGAAACAGATTTTTGTGTAGCAGGATTAAATAATCGAATTTCATCTATTTCATTATCCCAGAATTCTATTCTGGCAGGTAACTCTGAAAATGGCGAGTAAATGTCTATCATACCTCCTCGTACGGCAAATTCTCCATATGTATTAACTTGAAATTCATTATCATAATCCATTTCTACAAGTTTTTTTTTCAACTCAGTGAAATCATATTCTTTGTTTTTTTCAAGTAGAATATAGTTTTTTAAAAAAACATCAGGAGGTATGACCGGAGAAAAACAGGACATTACACTTGTAACATACAAATTATTATCGCTGGAGTTTAGAGCATTAAATAGGATTTTTGCTCGGGTAGCTTCGTTTTCAGGAATACAGTTTCTAAGATCACCTACTTCAGGTAAAAAGCTGGCTGTAAAAGAGGCATTTAAAAAGTTTTTCCATTCCTGTAATAGTTCAAACCCCTGTTCTGCCAGAGAAAGAGATGGAAAGACAATTACAACTGGCTGTTTTGAGTTTAAAACTACCTGCAGCAAGGCAGGTATTACTACATTATCATCAACATTACGAAATGCTTTTAATGTTGAAACATCCATCGATAAAAACTGTTTCAATATATTTTTCACAACATTATTGCTCTTTTTGTTTGCTATTGCCCAAAATAAAATTATATTTTCAAGTTTATTGCTGTGTAGATATAGACAATAGAGGCTCTTTATAATATAATTGATTGTACTGCGTATATTAACGTATATACATGTAATAAATTTGGCAAAGTTGAGATGACTTTTTTGTAGTTAATATTTAGAAAAAAATATTCTCAACTCTACACAGTATAAATATGAAACAGGCTAAAATTTGGAATACAACAGATGGTTGAAAATTTACTAGAAAAATTTAAAGCAAAAAGAGGCAGAAAAGCTAAAGTCAAAACAGCTGATACCCCTGAAGCTATCGCTGAGGCACAACTAGAATCCCTGCCTAAAAAACGTGGACGGAAAAAAAAATCTGAACAGGAGGTGATAGAAAAGACTGCACCGGCAAAGAGAAAAATAAAAAAAATGGATCGTGCCAGCACCCTGCAATTACTGGGTAAAAATGATACTATGAAAGTATATATGCAGGATATAGGCAAGATTTCTCTGGTGACAAAACAGGAAGAGATTGAATTGGCTGCTGATATTCATGGAGACTGCGATGAAGCTAGAGAAAGAGCTACGGCTATTCTTATTAAAGCAAATCTACGTCTCGTTGTAAAAATCGCACATGATTTTAAAGGACTTGGTCTTCCTCTGCTCGACTTAATATCTGAAGGCAATATTGGCCTGATGAGAGCTGTAGAAAAATTTGACCCGCAAAAAGGTGCTAAATTCAGTTCTTACGCAGCATGGTGGATTAAGCAATCTATGCGTCGTGCTTTAGCAAATCAGAGCCGAACAATTCGGATTCCGGTTCAGTCGGCCGGTAAAATAAATAAAATTAAATCAATGCGTTTAAAGTTGGCAGAAGAATTTGGTCGTGAACCGACAGATGCTGAAATCGCTGAAAGGCTTGAGTTCAGCAAACGTACTGTATCAGGACTACGGCTTGCAGACCTTCGTACATTTTCTTTGCATGACCCGATTCAACAGGGTGAAGACGGAGAGTTTCAGGATATTATTCCTGATCTTGCAGCTCAGACTCCCGAGCGTATTCTAGGAGATATGGAATCTGTTAAAAGACTGAAGCATTTGATTACAGGACTTGATGACAGAGAGAAAAAAATATTAAAAATGCGTTTTGGACTGGATGGAGAAAAACCCCGTACATTGGAAGAGGTCAGCCAGGAAATAGGCAGAACCAGAGAAAGAGTAAGGCAGATACAAAATCAGGCCTTACAAAGATTAAAGCAGATGCTTTTTGATGAAGCCAGTTTTACACAGGAATAATAAAAATCTATATTGAATTTTGAGAATTTATAAACATAGAATTTCTTGTCCGCTGAAGCTCGATAGAGCGAAAGAGGAAGAAGTTAGAAAACTATTAAAGGAGAACTAGAACAGCATGTCCGAGATTAAAGTAAAAAAAGGAGAAACAATTGACAGAGCCCTTCGTCGTTTAAAGAAAAAACTTGACA
>CAZGAI010000145.1:0-8168 GCA_964523175.1 uncultured Victivallales bacterium
TCAGTAATCAGTAATCAGTAATCAGTAATCAGTAATCAGTAATCAGTAATCAGTCTATAAATACTTTTTAATTTTATTGACAAATTCTTCACCCTTGAAAGGAGGTGTGAGATACCCGTCAGCTCCGACCTGTTCTACTATCACTGCTAGATCTGATTCTTCTTTACTGGATATAAAAATGATAGGTGTACTCTTTGTCAGCTCTCTGTTCCTGAGCTTCTTGCAGACTTCACCTCCATTTGTATTCGGGAGCATGTAGTCAAGCAATATTAGACTATACTGTATTGAATCAGCAAATTTCAGCCCCTCTGCTCCAGTTTCAGTTAAGTCTACAGATAAGCCTTCAGATTCAAGCACAAACTTAAGCAGACGGTTTAATGCGGGACTGTCCTGTATAACTAAAATGTCTTTCATATATTAAATATCCTTTTATAATGATTTTATCGTAAAAAACTGTTAATGTAAATAGGCTTTGAAAGAAAACTCTCAGTTTTTGCTTAACTATAAATGTAGAACCTTTGTGCTGCTCCCTTAAATGGTTAATTTTAGCTATCTCTAACTACTTAAAAGTGTAAAATTGCGACAATCTATTCAAGGTTATCTTTTGTTACATTCTACTAATATTAATTTTCAGAAAAAGGTGCACAATAGGTAAAAAATAAATAAACTCTATTGTAAGTTTTATGTAAGCTACTTATAATGATTTTATCATCAAACTTAATTGAATGTATAAACGATGGATAAAAATCTTGAAATACTAAATAAACTGCTAATAAATAATTCTCCATTAATAGGTGATAATTTTTTCAATTCTATTGTGAAAGAACTAAATAACCTGATTGGTGCTGACTATACTTTTATCGGGAAATTTATAAAAGAAAGAAAAATCAAAACTCTTGCAATTTGTTCCTCCAATGAATTATTAGAAAATATCGTTTATGAACTTAATGATACTCCATGCGCAAATGTCAGTCTTGGCAATGTATGCGTTTATCCTCATGACATTGTCAATAAGTTTCCCCAAGATTACCTTCTCAAGGAAATGGATATAGAAGGATATGCTGGCGTACCACTGCTTAACTCAAAAAAAGTTCCAATTGGTGTTTTTGTTGCTTTATTTAAGAAATGTATAAGTAACAGTTCATTTATCACACTCTCTCTCAATCTCTTTGCCCAGAAAGCTGCTAATGAAATTGAAAGAATCGAGATAGAAAATGAATTGATTAATAAGAATAAAAAACTCAAAGAAGAAGTAGCTGCAAGGAAAAAAGCTGAAATAAACCTTAGATCAACAAATCGTAGACTGCGCAAAGCAGAAAACCTAGCGAGACTTGGAAATTGGGAAAATAACCTTATTGATAACACTTTGATTTGGTCAGATGAAGTCTTTATAATTTTTGGGGAGATACCGCAAAGTTTTGAACCGACTTATGATAAATTTAGAGAATATATTCACCCTGAAGATATTGAATACTTAGAACAAACCTATTTTGATTCTATAAAAAATCATAAAGAATATTTTGTTACTCATCGAATTATAAATTCGATAGGTAAAGTTTGTTATGTTGAGGAAAGAGGGAAAACAATTTATGATGAAAAATCTAATCCAATTACTACTTTTGGAACAGTATTGGATGTAACTGAAAAGCACACTTATCAGGATAAAATTCTTGGAGTTTACCTTTCGGCATTGGTTCACGATATAGGTAAAATTGGAATACGAATAGATTTACTTGAACAAGTAACCCCTCTAACAGAAGATGAATTTGATGAGATCAAAAAACATAGTCAGTTTGGCTTTGAAATATTTAGCAATGTTGAATTTCCCTGGCCTATAAAAAAAATAATCCTGCAACATCATGAAAATAATGATGGCTCAGGATATCCCTTTGGACTGAAGGGGTATGAATTATTAGAAGAATCTAAGATAATAAGAATATGTGATACATTTGAAGCTGTTATTAATGACCGTCCATACAGAAAAGCGTTAGGCCTAGATAAAGCCATTGATATTCTTGAGAATGGTTCCGGTTCACTTTATGATAAAAAAATAATTTCAGTTCTATTAGGTTTAATTAAGTCTGGTGAATACGATTTTAAAAAAGCACCTGAACATATTAGAATATGATATTTCATTTAGAAATAGATAAATCTGATTATATTAATAACTCAACTTTCGAACTTAATAATACTTGTTAAATATATTATAATTAAATAGTTATCATTTATCTAGTTTACTGTTTTGCTGTTTGAGTAAAATTCAAAAATTCAAAACCCAAATTTCAAATAAATTGTAATCACCAAAATTCGAATGACCAAAACCAGTAAAAATTCTGGAACAACTAAGCCACAACCAAAATCATCTCTCACAGAGTGCACGGAGCAGCATAGCCGCAACCAAACAATTATATAACCGCAGAGAACGCAGAAAACGCGGAGAAGAATGATAGGAACAACCATTTTTAAGTTTTTGTGGAACAAAAAATTAAAAATCTCTGCGTTCTCTGTGCCCTCTGCGGTTAAAAATCTTAGCGTATTTGATCAATTCGTTAGAAAAAACTCACTGATTATAATTCACAGTTATCATTTTCATTAAGGATTTAATGTTAAAAATAATCAATCATTCGAAGCATGACAAGTATCCAATTTATACCGCTTTGCGGTACAAGAAATGTACAATTTTCAAGTTAGTTGCTTTCCTTGCACATTGATAATTTTTTGTTGTTTATAATTTAATTACGGGTGCATACAACAGTATAATCAGCACAGATCTTCGAAAAATATTCGGAGTTTTTTAAAAGTAACTGATTTAACGTAGCTGAGTTTCTTACTCAAGGCGAAGTAAGGGATTACCCACCCCTTAATCCCCTCCCGGGAGGGGAACAAAAGGGGTGGGTTTTAAGAGAATAGAGAATAATACTATAAAATATTTTGTTTAATTTATAAAAAAATTTAAGGCGGTACTTATGGGAATGTTATTAAAGAAATGGAACCAATTAAGTTTGGTTAAGAGAATTATCTGCGGTTTAATACTTGGTATTATTTTGGCATTAGTAGTACCTGTCGGAGCTGGATTTGTCAGTATTTTCGGATCTCTTTTTGTAGGACTGTTAAAATCAATTGCACCAGTTTTAGTTTTTGTCTTAGTTATTGCTGCTTTAGCACAGCATAAATCTGGTAAAAAGACTAATATGACAGCTATTGTTATACTTTATCTTTTAGGAACAATCCTTGCTGCGCTGGTTGCAGTAACGGCAAGTTTTTTATTCCCAATGACACTTCAGCTTGGCGCAAGCGTTAATCATATTACTCCTCCAAGCGGTGTAATCGAAGTACTCAAATCATTACTGTTGAGAATTGCTGATAATCCTGTAAACGCCCTTGTAAATGCAAACTATGTCGGTGTTCTTTTCTGGGCAATTTTATTAGGGTTGGCATTTAAGCATGCTTCTGATAATACAAAAATCGTTCTCGCCAATATCTCTGATGCAGTAACTAAAGTTGTTAAATGGGTTATAAATTTAGCTCCGTTTGGTGTTATGGGATTAGTATTTTCTGCTATAGCAACAAAGGGATTTGGAGCATTACTCGGCTATGGACAATTAATGCTGCTTTTAGTTGGATGTATGATTTTTGTAGCACTGGTTGTAAACCCTATTATTGCATTTATAATGATAAGAAAAAACCCCTATCCATTAGTTTTCAGATGTCTTGAGGAGAGTGGTATTACTGCATTTTTCACAAGAAGTTCTGCTGCGAATATTCCTGTCAATATGAACTTATGTGAAAAGTTAAATTTAGATAAAGATACATACTCTGTATCTATTCCATTAGGAGCAACAATTAATATGGCAGGAGCAGCAGTAACAATATCAGTATTGTCTCTTACTGCTGCCCATACTCTTGGAATTCAAGTTGACATTCCTACGGCTATTATTCTGAGCGTATTGGCTGCAGTAAGCGCATGTGGTGCTTCCGGTGTCGCGGGTGGATCATTACTGCTTATACCATTAGCCTGTAGCCTATTTGGAATTCCTAATGATATTGCGATGCAGGTTGTAGGTGTCGGCTTTATTATTGGAGTTGTTCAGGATTCATGTGAAACCGGCCTTAACTCATCAACAGACGTCCTGTTTACTGCAATAGCTGAGTATAGGGAATGGAGAAGAGAGGGTAAAGAAGTTAAAATACCTAAAAAATTTATATAGTTCTGAGAAATAATAGTTTCAGGGGGAGCGGCGATCTTCGGTTTATCGAAGTTTTATCTGCAAGAAACCCATGCGTCACTCTTCGAACTATACAGGGCAGGCAAAGAGGCTTTTAAATAATTCGTTAGATTAGTTACATTCGTTGACAAAAGAAGTTGTTTCAGGATAGAATTACTAAATTAATATTAATCCCAATACAGTGACAAATCATCAAACAACTGGCTTGAGAACAATAGTTTTCTAAATTTAACCAAATCATCATGAAATACACGCTTATTATCATATACAGTGAATTCTTTTGAAAGAATATTATATATTTTACCAATAGCTTTACCAAGATTATCCGGATTTTTAAAACACATAGCCTGCAGATCTGACAAGATTTCTAAGGTTAAAATATGCTTAGCATTTGATACAAGTTTATATGCTTTTCTAGCAGCAATTGTCCCCATACTCACAACATCCTGATTTGAGCTATTACAGGAAATTGAGTGAATACTTACTGGGTTTGCCAAATGCCTGTTTTCCGCAGTAGTGGATGTCGCTAAATACTGCGCCCCCATAAACCCCATAGTCAATCCAACGGTACCTGGAATTAAAAATTCTGGTAGATCATCATTAAGATTTCTATCAAGAAGCTTATTAATTCTTCTTTCTGATAAATTACACAGGACAGATATTGCAATCCCTAAACTGTCCATTGCAAACCCAATACTCTGTCCATGAAAATTACCACCATGAATAATTTTCTTCTTTTCAGGTATTATAATAGGATTGTCATTAGTAGAGTTTGCCTCTATTTCAATTGTTTTCACTACAAAATCAATTGCTTCCCAAACTGGAGCCAGTATCTGGGGAGTACATCTGATAGAATAAACATCCTGAACATCAATATCGGTCTCGTATACCGGGTTTGACGATTTTTTTGCCTGTTGTCTAATCAGCTTATGCATATCTTTTCGAAGTGTTATACTTTTTGATCCGGCATATAGTTTTCTGACGACTTCCGCAATATGTATCTGTCCGGGATGAGGTTTCACTAAGTGAAGATCAATGTCAAAAGCATCATCAATGCCACCAAATATCTCAATCCCGAAAGCTGCAGTTACTGAGGCAATATTCAATAGTTTTTTTGCGCTGAAAACTACAAATGCAGAAATAGCAGTCATTGCAGCAGTTCCGTTTACTAATGCCAGGCCTTCTTTGTAGCTTAGCTTCATCGGCTCAAGACCAGTACTCCTTAATACATCAATAGCAGAACAGAGTTTCTCCTGAAAGTAAACTTTCCCTTCCCCAATTATCGCTAGAGACATATGGGCCAGGTGTATTAAGTCACCAGAAGCACCAACGCTGCCACATTCCGGAATATAAGGTGCAATACCGGCATTTATCATATTTTTCAAAAATTTCACAAGTTCAATTCTGACACCTGAGTAGCCTTTCAAAAGAGTATTCAACCTAACGACCACAATAGCCAGGGCTATATAAGGCTTGATTGGATCTCCTAATCCGGCTGCATGACTCCGAATTAAATTAGTTTGAAGAGTTTCAATCTCATCATCACTTATTATTTTATTGCACATCGGTCCGAACGAGGTATTTACGCCATAAATTATTCTTTTGGCTGCAATCTCACCTTCAAGAAATTTTCTTGAAGCCACACATCGCATTAAGGCATCAGCATCTATGTCTACCTTCTTATCACCAATACCAACCGCAACAATATCTTCAACAGTCAGGTCTGAACCATTTAATATAACAACTGATTTATTTTTCATAATATACTCTTTTTAAAATATTTCAGATTTCTGATGTAAGATTTCTGATGTACGATTTCTGATTTGTATTAATCGATATTATAACCGCAACTAAGGAGTATTGCTCACCACGAAGAGCACGAAACTCATGAAGATTTTGTTAATAAAAACCCATTTTTTAGCTTTTCTACAGAAAAAGCAAGAAAACTTCGTGTTCTTCTTATCTTCGTGGTTAAAAAGAGCTTAGTGCTATTTGTATGGCTTAGGTTATAATAATAGTTTTAGATTGCTCTCCAAGAAGGTAAAGCCATACTCCATTTTCTTTAACAAATCTGCTAAGTTCCTGAATACAATATTTTTTCCCTTCATGCCTATAAGAAGCCCGAAAGAAAACTTCTCCTTCCGTATCTGAAACTCCTCCTTTGTCGCAGCTTAGGATTTCCAGCTTTTCCCAACATATACTTTCCCTGCTCAAATCAAAAGTTTTAGGTCGACTTGATGGGTGCCATGTTTTTAAGATATACTCTGAGTCTTTTAACACATATGCAGTATAGCGCGATCTCATTAGTTTTTCAGCTGTATCAGGTTTTCTATCTCCGGAGATGTACTGGTTACAGCAATCGTTAAGTATACTCCCTGACCCACAGGGACAATTTATATTTTTTTGAGTCATACTCGCTCCTGAAACTAAAAATTTAGTGACTTGGTGATTTGTTTTGCATTATCGTGATCATAATCCTGATCGTTGTCGAATTTTTTGTTTCTCTGTCGATAAAATTCCCGCCCCGGAGACCGACGCTCTCCTGAAATAAGATTACACATAACGCGTCCTCTCAGATGTAGAGGCGCAATGCTTGCGTCTCGCAACATATAGGGGTTTTATCCATATAGCGACCATTTGCCAGCATAGTTTTTGTTAATATCTAACTATGAATCACTTAGCCGCTACGCATTCCTTTTCTGTCTCCATGACATTTTTTATAAGTTCTTTAATATCAATAGGTTTTAAATTTGAAGAAGATGTAAAATTTCCAATAAAGCTGCTATGCTGCCATGCGACAGGAGAAGGTTGTTTGATTTTCTCGGCTAACTGCTTATTTTTGTTTATTTCTATTTTCTGACCGTCCAAGCTGGCAAGTATTCCATAATCAGATAAATTATAGTATTTAAAAATTGGAAGCTTTGCAATTTCGTCAATTATTACATCTCCTATTTCAATCAAAGAATCCACCCGCATAAATTTTTCCTAGTAAGGATTGTTTGCTGAATCAGCTTCATTTTATATGGAAGCCGCCAGATTTTTTTTCATCTATTTTTATATCCTTATTCTCTCCTGATTTTATCCTTTTATTTATTCTGACTTACTATGTTATAACATTTGGGCCTAATATCACTATCCTTAACAGAATGGTTGTCTACTATTTTTAACATGCGACTGGCAGTAATGCGTTCATTGTCCAGATTCATTTTTGCTTCTGCAACGCACTCTTTTGAATACATTGATGCATTTGTTTCATAAGATTTTTCTTTGTGGATAAAAAAAGTAATTAAATGATCATTAACTGAAAATAAATACATATACAGTTAATCTAACTGATTAAAGTTTTCAATGACAAAAAAACTCATTTTTCATATAATAAACTGGACGTTATACATGAAATACGGATATGCAAGGGTATCTACAAAGGATCAGAGCCTTGATATGCAGGTAGATGCATTAAAAGATGCAGGCTGTGAACAGATATATGAAGAAATTGCAAAAGGTATCTGTTCATTCACTTCGTCATTCTTATGCAACTCATCTGATTGAAGCGAACATCAACGTAAAAGTAGTCCAGCATATTCTTGGTCATTCCAGTATAGTAACTACAGCAAGGCGGGTGAATATGAAAGAAGCGGGCTCAGAGGAATTGTCCAAATAAAAAGTATAAAAAAAATAGAATTGTTCATTGACTACAACTTCAAAATACCTTATAAATCTAATTATAGATGAATCTAAGTTATATTTGATAAATATGAAGTATTGAAAAATCTTATATTCCTTTGATTAAAACGTAGAAGAACCCTTAATATGTACAAATGAACGCAAAAAAATCAAATAACTCAGTTCGGGAGTCTGAGCCTAGTCCTGTGGGTACTGATCTAAAGACCAGAGCTCAGTACTTTGAATGGGATGGTTTGTGTAATTAATCGCCCATATTTT
>CAZGAI010000146.1:0-8156 GCA_964523175.1 uncultured Victivallales bacterium
AAATCAGAGTAGTTTGAAAGGATATTTAACTAATAGAACAAACTAAAAAAATGAACTAGAATCATTGCGATAAATATATCGTGCGGGTGGAGTGTGTTAAAATTAAAATACTGGGAATATCAATTACTGGATATTAGGGTGCTTTGAAAAAATGCTGACACTCTGCGCATGTTCTCCGGCTCAAGGATGGATTCCATGAGCCGGATTCTTCCTGTCGGGCTTTCAGATAAATGTGATGCTATGCACATTTCAGAACTGAAATCACGAGGAGTAGATCTCTCCGTAAATTCCAAGTTCAGCTCATACTGTTTCAACTGCTGCAATATGTTCATAAATTACCCATCCTACTTACCACTATCATTTACCCCTAACCTTTCGGCGGGGCACCGTTCAGACCTTCAGAAGAAAAGCTTGCGGTTCAGCCTATCTGTTAACTCTGCCTTTCAGCTTTAGAGTGCCTCACTAGCTTTACCTGTCTTCTTCCTAATATGTCCTCTGCTGAATCCCTTAAGTGTGTTATGATTTTCTCACGAATCTCTCACTAATACCGCTTCCTTCAGAAATGTCATTGCTGATCATCCCCTTGCGGATTCATTACATCCTTCGCCTCCATCAGGCTGAATCAGAGACTTATATTTGACTTCATACTGTTAAAGTCATATATTCACTCTTTAGTCACGGGCTTTGCCCGGCATACAACAAGTGGATCTAATAAAAAGAAAATTATAATTGATCCTATTGACGGAACAACAAATTTTATCTGTGGTAAACCGTATTTTACTATTTCCGCAGCAGTTGAAGAAAACAATAAAATCATTGAAGGTTGTGTTTATAACCCTATTTCAGATGAATTTTTCTACTCTAATTCAGAAGCAAACAAATCATATCTCAATGATAAAGGGATAAGAGTTTCAGAGGAGAAAATACAGAATTCGATATTTGTTTTAGGCTTGAGTTTCAATTCTAAAAAATATAGTAAATACCTGAAAGAATGGGAGAAGGCCCTAGAACATACTAATAAATGCCTATTCTGGACAGCACCGGCACAAACTATTTGCAATGTTGCTTGCGGTAAAATAAATTGCTTTATTGATATGGGATGTTCCATTCATGGACAAAGTGCAGCTTCTCTAATATTAAAGAATGCTGGGGGGCTGCATAACTGACTATTATTATACGGAATATTCGCATAGAACAGAAGGGATTATTGCGACTACTCCACATCTTTACAAAGAAATTAAAAAATTAAGAGAAAATCAATAGAATTATGAGTACTAAAATATACAAATGTTATTTTGACGGTGCCACCTATCCTAAAAATCCGGGAATCATGGGTATCGGGTTCCTTATAGTTGATCCAACAGGAAAAACTATTTTTGAACAGGGGGAAGAACTTGAGCATGGAACAAATAATGAAGCAGAATACAGAGCACTGAATGCCTTATTGAATAAGCTGAATGAAATGAATATCTCAGCTGCTGAAATTTATGGTGACAGCCAATTGATCATAAGTCAATCTTTAGGTGAATGGAAAGTTAATGCCCAGAACCTGAAAACGTTAAACCTTGAAGCGAGAAAGTTATATTTAAAAGTACCCGGCTGGAAACTTAAGTGGATTGCCAGAGATAAAAATACTGCAGCAGACAAACTTTCAAAAAAACCTTTTCAAAAGGAAAAGCCTGCTAAAAAAATAGCAGGCTCTAAAACTACTAAATCTTCCGGTAAAGAAATTGTCGTTAAACATGTCTGTGACGCTTTGTGGGTGGCTATGGGCAGCACAGATCTGTATATTGTTGACATTGAAAACAACACATGTGAATGTAAAGATTTTCAGATAAGAGGAAAAAAAAGAGGCACATGCAAACATCTTGATGCCTGTAATAAAATAAATGATGAGGAATCTAATGTCCCCTTCTGATATTTAAAGAACTTTCTATCTTTTATGCTTAACTTCTTCGTCAAGGCTGTAAAACATTATTCTGTATTTTTCTTTAATTTTAAGTTTGCAAATAACATGAAGGTCTGTATACTAATCATCCTCGTTAATCGAGAGGCCGTGAAAACGGCTAATAATACTGGATGATTTCGATATGAAAATATTAAAATCCCTGACATGGGCAACCATGTGGAACGGAGCTTGTATTATATGCGTGAGTTTATAATAGAGGCTTGTGAATCGTAACTGAAAAGTAGCGTTTCGATGTCATGAGAAACTGTGACAGGTTCCGGAACGGAAAACTGGATGGGAGTCTGGAATTCAGGTTCTGAGGATGAGCTTAAAAATGTTTATTGTGCCTTGAAACGGGAAACCGCAGAGAGGAAGAGGCGGGAAGGCTGAGAAATCAGCAAACAGGTCTCAGGGTTTTGAAAGGCAGTGTAAAACCACTGCGAACGGATAAACTTGATACAGGAAACTGTATCTGTAGTTAAGCCTGAGGGCTTAGCGAAAGGCTCTAACATTTAGAAAAGCGGACTTGATATAAGAAATTATATCAGTATCAGGAGCTTACAGCTGAAGATAGTTTCAAAGGCGGTGAAGTTTCGGCATTGGGTTCATGGAAGCAGAGTTATCTGCCGAGTGGAAATCACTGTCACCCGTATTAGATATTTTGGTGTGCCCACAAAGCACAGAAGTATCATTTTTCGATGAATGAGGTTTAGGATGTTGAGAGACACTGTGAGCAATCACAGGAAAAGTTCTGGAACAGACTCTGATAGAAATTGAAAGAGTTTGACGGAATTGATTTATTCAATTCTGTAAGAATCAGATCAGGTATGAAGGCTGGTCGGCGCGGGAAACTGTGCTGATCCCGAAACCAAATAACAGAACGCAAGTGACGTTGAAAGGTTTCGAGACTGAGTTTGACTGAACTGAAGCAATTCTGTTGAGTTGAAGGCAGTTTACGCAGACAGTTGTAAGTGATTACAGCAGTTGGTGAAGGTCCGTTTCGCAAGATTTGGATCACGTTATAAGTAATTATATCGTCCGGAAACAGAGACTAAAGGGTTAAACCTATGTTGATGAAGATGGAGCATCATGCAGAACTGATTCCACTGTATAAGAGATTATGCAGTGTACCGTAATGTAAACTTAGACGTGAGTTTAAGGATTGAAGTTCCGAGGCAGTTAACAAAGGTATGAGCGTAAGTTCATAAACAAAACTAACGGCTTTTTCAGAACAGGCAGTACTGAACGCAAGTGAAGTTAGCCGAAGTTAGTTCGAATTGCTGAAACTTAAATGAAAAGGCGGTTCCTGAGACATGGACATGTCGGACTAATCGTTTCTCAATGTCCTTTTTTTGTTATTACAGTTTAGATTTGGCGTTTAGTTTTATCTGTAATTTTCATAATAAAACGCAGTTTTTTGGAGTAAAAAAAGATGAATATTTTCGTAGGATCTCTTAGCTATGACGTTACAGAGAATGAATTAAAAGAGTTATTTGAAACTTGTGGCGAAGTTACATCCGCTAAAATCATAACTGACAGAGATACAGGTAGATCTAAAGGTTTTGGATTTGTTGAAATGACAAACAAAGCTGATGGACAGGAAGCAGTCGACACACTGAACGGCAAAGACGTTAGCGGCAGAACTATTGTTGTTAACGAAGCACGTCCACGTGAAGAAAGACCTAAACGCAACTTCGGTGGCGGCAACAGAGGTGGAAGATACTAGTATCTTCAATTTTTCCCTGACTTTCAGGTGAAAATTTTATATATTAAGATCGCATTTATGCGGTCTTTTTTTGTGTATACACACTTCCTAAATTGTAATTATAGTTTAATGCAGATATGCCAGTGTAGTATAGCTGTGTGGAAACAAGACGCCGCTGTACTTTGTACTACAAGTCACAGTTGAAACTCCTTTATATAAACAACTTATAATCTTTGTAGAATTCAAATGCATTATGCTGTTTTAATGCAAAAATAGCCTGGCTTTCCAAGTTCAGGTGCAGAAGTTATTCCTTCTGTCAAAATCGTACAGGGCTTACGGACAATCACGTTTTTAATAAAATGGTCCATTCCTCCCTGATTGTCTGGTTCTAAATATTTCACTTTGGGAATACTGGAATTAATAATTCTGGTTAAACACATGAGACATGGGACATGGTTCAAGAGAAGCAAATAAAATAAGGTTATTAACTTTTTTTGAGGGGGATATTGAAACTTTATTTTTTCTTCAAATTTATCCAGCCTTCTTCCTGGAACCTGAGTTTGAGAACATCGGCAATTTTAGATGCTGTATCTTTGACTCTGCCTTCAATTGCCGGCCCGCCGCCAATCTCCTGAACTCCTTTTACAGCCGGACCTAAGATGAGTGCAATTGGATTTCTAAAGATAATAAATGAGACAACACTCATTGCTCCGCCACCCGGCAATTTTCCACCGGCAGACTCCAAGTCAGCAGAACTGAGTTTGCGTAAGCCGTTAGTTGTCATCTGATAGGCTTCAAGCAATATGTTCAAGTCAGATGCTCCATAGCCAAATCCTATAAAAATGCGCTCGGCTGCGTTTCCTGCTACTGCAGAATAAAGATATCCACGCAGTGCAATGTCGTTGACTTGCGGTTTTGATGATGATGTAGCATGCTCAGCATGCATTCCCACAGCATTAATCTGCTGTACCAGTTGTTTTGCAATGCTTCTGCCCAGTTGCTGATTTATCTGTATTTCTTCTAAAGTTAGAGGTTTGCCTGGTTCACTGGTTTTTCCTGCGAGAGATGCATCTGCCAGAATATCTGCGGGATTTGTTACAAAATCATACACCCAGATAGTCTTAGGACGAGGTAGTTTTTTATCTACTAGTATTTTTCCGCTGGTGATTTTAGTTGACGAGCATCCTGCTAATAATACTATAGCAAACAGGGATGCAATTACTATCATCAGGTTTTTTATAAGTGTTGAGGTAATCTTGTTTGATTTCATTAATAATTCTCCTTGTTGTTTTATTAATTACAATAAAACTCCCTGATTTTAAAACTTTTGCTGTGCCAACAAATTTATTACTACACTTAAGTTAATTATTATAAACAAACTTGTTTTCAAAACCAGTATTGCCTATAACTGGTCCATTTTTTCTGTTCATATATTACGCCGCTTCAGTTTTTCTGTTTTCTGAAACGCCGTTTCATATAAAAAAAGCCCTATTAAGACAGTAATTTCTGCCATTCATACTCTATAAGTTTACCTCATGTTGCTCTGAATATCCCTATAAAATTAAATTCTTTTCCTGTTTTTATATTTTTCTTTGTGTTAAACCAAGGATCAGTAATAAGTAATTTCAATTCTAGTGTAAATTTCATATCCTCACCCTAAAATGGTTTTTACCTTTACTTAAATTATGTTATTATTTAAAAAAGATACTTACATTATATAAACTAAGAGTGAGAAAAGAAAGAGGAAAATAATGGCTTAACAAAGTATTAATAAAATTGATATTGGTCCATTTGACAAATACTGTGACGGTTATGCCTGCCCTGGAACCGAAGGAATTGGCTATGTTTCAGTGGTAAAGGTTGCCACAGTTATTGTTGAGAAAAATGATGATGCTCTTCTGGATGAAATTGTTTTTTACGATTGTGCTGAGACGACTGATGCCTGCCTATGTCGGCCAAATTAATATGGTTACAGCTTCCTAGATGTGTAGGTCACAAGTCTTTCCCCATGAACGGGAGCAGTTTTTGAGGCTGATAATCATAGTGGCTGTCCTTTCAGGCTTACGGGGTACAGCACCTTTTTTACTACCTTCTTTTTGAAAGTATCATATGTAAGTTTTGTTACTCCTATATTATGTTTCCACTTGGGGTGTTGAATTGTTGATTTTGTGATTGGAACTTTATCCTTGTATACAATCTTTTTTTTCCTTCCGTCATTCGGGTATACGCTATGTATATGCCCCCCTACAATTAAATCAGCATAATTCTTACTGTTAATATTATCTGCCAGGGCTTTATCACCTTTTTCAGTATCCTTGCTATGCCCACTAGGGCTATTTGTTAAATGGGTCAATAAAATAATTACATTACACTTTTCTTTATTCTTAAGTTTTTCTAAGTAATGATTAATAAGAGAATGCTTCATGCCGGGTGTCTTCTCAGACCAATCATAAAGCCAGAGTTTACCATAATCTCCTGAGGGTTCATTCCAGTGGGTTCTGCTAACTGAACCAATACCTAATATTCCAATTTTCAGATTTACCCCGTCAATTTTTTTAAACTTAATAATATACTCTTTTACCGGAGCTAGAGTTTTATTATTAACGTCTAATTCTTTTCTCAATTCGCTTGTTAGGTTACCATTAATTTTCATATTGCCATATTTATCTTTATAATAATAATAATAATAATTGCAGGCAGTCAGTGGCAGTTTATATTTATGGCTAAAGTCTCTAAAATGATATATACCTTTGGAAATGTCATGATTACCTATAGTTGAGGCATCAAATTGCATTTTTTTAATGATTTTAAAAGTTTTTTCATCATGAGTGTCTTTTGCATCTATTGTATCCCCAGCGTTTAAAAACAGTAAATTGTTTCTTTGACCGCCGTTATCATTACTGTCCTGATAAAGCATTTCAGTCCAAAAGTTATCAATATTGTTACTACCTGTAAGCTGATAATTGTATGGACCTTCACCGACAAGCATATTTTGTACACTGGGAGTATTAAATTTATCTACAAACTCAGAAATTGCGTTTAATTCACCTCTCCCATGCTCGCCGTGTATATCATTTACACTTAATACCCAGAGATCAACTTCTTTGGCTAATACGTTAATGGTAAGGGAAAAAAATAATGAAATCAGCAGGAAAGTTTCAATTGACAATAATTTACGAGTTTTCATAAAATGGCATCTCCTATTAAATTATTAAGAAAGTTTATTCAGTAATAAAAGCAAAATATATATAATTGTCATTACATTCTTTAAGGTAAAATCTATTTGAATTTTAGGATGGTAACATAGAATTGTCAATAGTTTTTTGTCAATTTCTGTTGTTTAAATTTATTTTTACTAATCAGGCATGAGTTCCATAAAGTTTCTTGTGAAGATAGGACATCAGAATTCAATAAATAAATTAGAGGTGTTTCTGAGGGTTAATATGTACGCCCCTGCAGTTTCTCAGTGTAAGTAGTTGTTTGTTGATGACTGTTGGTATAAGAGTGGTTCTATGTCGGGCCATAAGTTTTGTTAGATCTCTGTTAGTTATTGAAAAGGCATTAGACTATTAGAGATTCGAGCTTTATTATACATGAACAGAAAAGTTTTTAGTATATTCTATTAGTAAAAAAAATTAAGATTAGAACTATAACACGTATCAAGGTGCATAAAGATATTTACTGTTGTTTACTAAACATCATTAACTATATGAGGCAAAGATGAAAAATTTGAATAAAGAAAAATGTATAGCAGGACATAACCTGTTTAAGGATTATAAAAAAGCAGATAGTCTGCTAAAACAGACTTTAAATAATAATGTTAGCTCCTGCATATATAATGCAGATTATAAGCCGGAAGTTACTACTTATCACGGTTTTTAATTAGAAATATTCTTTTAACCCACTCTCCTGAAACGACACGGAGTGTCTTTTTACTTTATCCGCAGTCTTAGTTTCTTTCTGATAAAACCAAAGCACTTGGATAGAGGCTCTCCTGAAACTGGATGCTCGATGCTGGATATTCGATGCTCGTCGCTGAGAAAGACGGTTAATCCTGAGTACGCGCCATAGCTTTTGCGACGGCTGTGTCCGTTACTCCAGCGTGTTATGTCGGACAGGAATGTCCGACTTACTACTATGTCTTTCAGTTTCTCAACGATAGAACTTTATATATTAGAGCTATGCCCCCCCTGAAATCAAACCATTTCTGATGTTTATTTAGTGATTTAAAGACATAACTAACGTGCTGAACATACTCTGACACTACGAAATAATATTGATAGCATAAGTGTTCCGACTTAATGGTAATCCCTTAACCTGATCACTGTTTAATTGCTTATAGATCGTCACAATTACAATAAGTAGCTATTTGTTATAAACAGTATTAGCTATGATTTAATTTGAATTCAAATTTATTAGGCCAAATAACATTCAATTACTTTATTCTTGATGAATAATAGGTTTAACTTATGACCAATTGGACTTTATACTCTTTTGCATAAA
>CAZGAI010000147.1:0-8106 GCA_964523175.1 uncultured Victivallales bacterium
TCTATTCTTTTGTCTACTCCATCATTACCAACAACCTGTGCCCCTAACAACTTACCAGATTTTTCAAATAGTACTTTTATAAATAAGATATAACCACCTGGATAGTATGATGCATGTGAACTGGGTGCTATATAAAATTTTTGATATTCAACCCCTTCCTTTTTCAGGCGCTTTTCATTTATACCTGTAGAGGTTGCAGTTGTTTCGAAAACCTTGCAGATTGATGTACCAAGGCTTCCTTTATACTCAAGTTTTTTACCAAACACATTGCCAGCAGCAATTCTTCCCTGTTTGTTTGCAGGCCCTGCCAGTGGTATCATTGCCGGCGTATTCAATATCAGATCATTTACTTCAATTGCATCTCCTATTGCATAAATATCAGGGTTACTCGTCTGAAGTTCCTTGTTTACGACTATGCCACCACGCTTATTTAATTTTAAACCTGCATCTTTTGCAAGTTGAGAATTCGGACGTACGCCGGCTGCCATAATAACAATATCTGTATCGATAGTTCCGCCTGTTTTCAGTTTTACCGAGAATGTTGACTGATTGTCTTTTCTGCTTATTTCAGTTACACCATTGTCAAGATAAAGTTTTACTCCATGCAATTCGAGTAATTCTGAAATAGGTTGACTCATTTCCGGGTCAAGAGGAGGAAGTACCTGCGGGAACATTTCTACGAGTGTTGTTTCTAATCCAAGTTCTACAAGATTTTCAACAACCTCAATACCTATAAATCCGCCCCCAACCACTACAACACTTTTTGCACCTGATTTGATTCGTGCAATTACTTTATCCATATCAGGAATAGTTGTAAGAACCATAACTTCCGGATCGTCCGCACCGGGGATAGGAGGTCTTAAAGGAGAAGAACCGGGAGACAAGATCAACTTATCATATGTTTCAGTATAAGATTTACCTGTTTCTGAATTTTTAACAGATACAATTTTTTTATCAGGATCTACAGCTGTTACTTCACTGTTAATACGTACATCAATATTCGCACGGCCTTTGAGCTTTTTAGGTGTCATTACTAAAAGGCTCTCGCGTTCAGGAATTACTTTTCCTATATGATACGGGAGACCGCAGTTTGCGAAAGAAACGTACTCACCTTTCTCAAACATTATTATTTCAGCATTTTCATCAATTCTTCTTGCTCGCGCCGCTGCACTGGCACCACCTGCGACACCACCAACTATTAATAGTTTCATAATATGCCCTAACCTGTATTTGTAATATACTAAAACTAATTCTTTTTTATCGGGTCTTAAGTCTTTCTATCAAATAAAATAATCAAAAATACTCTTTCTTTAATAGAATTCAAAAAAAAATTAATTTTAATTCGTATTATCGAAATGTTGCGATATAATGATAGGTGTAATTTTAAGAATATCAAATTATATTTATACAAAACTCAAAGAATATTTTAATTTCAGAGGGAAAAATGGAAAATAGTAAAATAGAAAGAATGAGCGATGAATATTTAGAAGTTGCAGCTGACTGTTTAAAATTAATGGCTCATCCAGTTCGTTTACGTATAGTTGAAATTCTGTCACAGGGAAAATTTGCTGTACATGAAATAGCCGAACAGTGTAACGTAGCCCCGAATCAAACCTGTGAACACTTAAGGCTAATGAAAAATCATGGACTGCTTGTAAGTAAAAGAGATGGGCGAACTGTTTATTACAGTATAGCTTCGCAGCAACTTATCAGTCTTCTCATCTGCATTAAAAGCAATTGTCCATGTACTGATTTATAATGAATCCAGGAACCTGTATAATGTAGCTCTTCCTACTCCCAGTATTTTGGCTGCCTTAAGCTTGTTTCCTTTTGAGTCAACAATAGCTTTTCTGACTGATTCTTCTGTCAATTTTTTCTTTTTAGGAACAAGTGTGGAGGGTTCACTTTTCGTGGGGTTGAATATATCAGACTTATAATGAGGAAAATGTTCCGGTTTGATTTCACCGTTTTTAGGTGCTTTTATTAAAGCAAACTGCAGCCAGTTCTGCAATTCTCTTATATTACCCGGCCAGTCATAGTCTACAAGAACTCCAAGAGCTTCTTTAGAAATAGATACATTGTCCTCCCGCTCCTCGTTCTTTAGAATCTGCTTTAATAGCTCTTTTGCAATTAATGCAATGTCTCCACGTCTTTCTTTAAGAGACGGCAGATTAATCGGTACGACGCTTATTCTATAATATAAATCCTCTCTGAAGCGGCCTTTTTTTATTTCTTCCCGCAGGTTCTTATTCGTTGCACAAATAACTCTCATATTTACTTTGACAGTTTCCTCTCCGCCAACTTTTTCAAAAGTCCCTTCCTGTAATACTCTTAAAAGTTTTACCTGCATTGCCTGTGAGATATCTCCAATTTCGTCCAAAAATATTGTCCCGTCATCTGCAAGTTCAAATCGTCCTTTTTTCTCACGTATCGCCCCGGTAAATGATCCTTTTTTATGGCCGAACAACTCACTTTCAAGCAAAGTTTCAGGAATAGCGCCGCAATTAACTGTAACAAAACGTTTATCTCTCCTGTATCCTTCATTATGTATTGCAGATGCTACCAGCTCTTTGCCTGTACCGCTGGCACCATAAATCAGTACCGATGCTTTAGAGTCAGCAACGCTCTTAATAAGTTCAAATACTTCCTTCATTTTTGGATCTTTGCCAATTATACCTGAAAAACTATGCTTTGTTTTTAATCTATCTTCCAGGTAAGCTTCCTTTGTCCTATCCCTGAAAGAAGCTAAAACTCCAATCAACTCCTTTTGATCTCCTTTAATACCTGTAACAGACATTTCAATATTCTTTTTTACCCCCTGTTTTGAATATATCTCTGTATCATATTTTATAGAGTCAAATACAGGACACCCGTCACAGAAGGCACATTTAAGTCCACAGAAATTACCTGGAAAAATATCGTGACAGTCACGTCCTATAACTTCTGTTCTTGTGTAGCCGGTAAGTTTTTCTGCAGCTTTATTAAAGTAAGTTATCTTTCTCTCTATATCATGGGCGATAATTCCCTCAGCGAGACTGTCAAGAATAAAATGTGTTGTTTGAGTTGCATCCAGCAAAGCGCCTAAATAATTCATATTACATAAATTATCTGTCTGCTTTTCAATTTCGTCCCTCAGTACCCTGTAAGCAGAAATATCATTATTTTTCTTAAGATCCCTAATAATAGAATCGCTCACGTTAAGTTTGATTCTTATAGGAAAACCAGGAGGGAACAGACGTTTTTCTTTAATATCCTTAGAAACAAGTGAAACCAAAATATCGATTGTTTTAAAGGGCATTTCAGATATGTTTTGCGGATTACTAAGTTTAATTCCTATTTCATTCATTACTAAATGAATGTTTTCATCAATTATTTCAGTTTTTCCTGTATTTATTGAAAATATTTTAAAACCTTTACCTTTCAATCTCTGCAAAGCAAAGGCTCCGGCTACCTGATCCAATGCAAGATCTGAAGAAGAAGCAAACAATATAGTTATCATAAACATACCTATTTTTAATCTTTATCAATACTGAAGTCGTAGTTACTCGAAATTACAATTTGTAATCAAATCAAATGTTTATGTCTCATTTAAACAAATAAGACAAGTGTCTCATATATCAACAATGAGACATATTTTGCACTTTTTCAAGGGCTTAAGAATATTAAAGACACTAATTATTTAGACCTTTCACAAAAAGCTTCTTTCTTTTGAGCACAACAACCTTGTTATTGTGTAATATTTTATACTTTTTGGCATGATTCTAGCTATCATTCTAAATAACGTTATTTTAATAAAAAATTAAGGACTTTGGAGCATTTATGAATGGTGAGTGCAATAATAATCTGATAAAAATTTTAGACCTTGCAGAAGAGTTAAAGAATCTGGCTCACAAAGGTCTTTCTGAAAGCAATGATGACAACTGCATTCAATTTTACGGATTCATAAAAGATTGCTGTTATAAAATAAAACATGAAACAAAGAGGAAAATTGATAGACATTAAATAGGCAATATATAGGTTTGAAATATTCAATAAAAACTCTTATATTAAAAGCTCATTTATAATGTTTTACTAATCATAAAAAAGGAATAAAAACATGAATGTTAAAATGCAAAAAGCAATAAATGATCAACTCAATTTTGAGATTTACTCTTCATATATTTACTTGTCAATGTCATCCTATCTTAAATCTCTTAACCTTAACGGTTTTGCAAACTGGATGGAAATACAGGTTCAGGAAGAGGTAGCACATGCAATGAAGTTTTATAATTTTTTACATGACAGAGGTGGAAAAGTTAAGTTTCAGGAAATACCGAAACCGAAATCAGAATGGAACTCTCCATTAGCAGTTTTCGAAGATACTTTAAAGCATGAACAGATAGTCACTGGTAGAATAAATAATTTAGTTGACCTGGCCCTTGAATTAAGAGACCATGCAACTAATGCACATCTACAATGGTTCATCAGTGAACAGGTTGAGGAAGAATCAAATGCTTTAAGCATACTTCAGCAGGTTAAACTTGCTCAAGGTGCACCTAATGGACTTTTTATGCTGGATCGCGAATTGGGCCAGAGAGTTTATACTCCACCCCAGGATAATAAAAATAACTAATAACAGAGTTTTTCGACAATTAATTAGGAGAATTAGAAATGAAAAAATTTGTATGTTCAGTGTGTGGTTATGTACACGAAGGAAATGAAGCTCCGGAAAAGTGTCCACAATGTGGAGCACCTAAATCAAAATTTATTGAGCAGAAAGCTCAGACAGGTGAATTAACCTGGGCAGATGAACACAAAATCGGCGTAACTAAAGGTCTTGACAAAGATGTTATCGACGGCCTTCATGCTAATTTTACCGGCGAATGCACTGAAGTTGGAATGTACCTTGCAATGAGCCGTCAGGCTGCTCGCGAAGGTTTTTCTGAAATAGCTGAAGCTTACAAAAGAATCGCCTGGGAAGAAGCAGAACATGCATCAAAATTTGCAGAACTTCTTGGTGAAGTTTTAGTTGCTGATACTAAAGAAAACCTTAGAGTCAGAGTTGAAGCTGAACATGGCGCATGCCAGGGCAAAAAAGACCTTGCAACTTTAGCTAAAAAACTTAATTATGACGCAATACATGATACAGTTCATGAAATGTGCAAAGATGAAGCTCGCCATGGCCAGCAGTTTGCCGGACTGTTAAAACGCTATTTTGACAAATAGATTTATAAATAACCTTTGAGGTACACAATTTAGTTAGTTATAAACTATAATCTGTAGACCTCTACACCTTAATAAACAATAATAAATTATAAGAATTAAAATAGGAAAAATTTACTATGAAAAAATATGTATGTGATATATGTGGTTGGGAATATGACCCCAAAGTTGGAGATCCTGATAATGGAGTAGCTGCAGGAACTGCTTTTGAAGATATTTCTGAAGACTGGGTTTGCCCTGAATGCGGTGCTGACAAAACCAATTTCAGCGAAGCTTAACAGGGTGCAATTATCATAGTCGCTATCTTTTTTATAGCGACTATGAATAAACTTTTATTTTATTCTTTAAATTGACAATAAATAGATTTGCTGTATGCAATTAATTTAAAAATCAAATTCCTATTTATCCCTAAGTTGTATCAACAAACCACTCTTCAATAGAATATTCACTCCCCTCGCATAAAACTATTTCACCTTGAAAAAGAAACTGTTATCTTTAAAAAGCTATTACTATCCCCCAGAGCCTAGATGTGTACGGCGCAAGTAGTATCAAATATTTCTAATAAGATATGATACAAGTTGTTTAGGGTTGATTGATTTGTATTAATGATAATATTATACTTAATAGATAATTAAGTTGACCTAAAAGTAAAAATAAACTTCAAATTTGACTTATTACTATTAAAATAAATTATATAACAGGAGATTACATAGTGAATAAAATTATTTGGAATAACGACTTGTCAGTAGGAATAGAATTAATTGATCAACAGCACAAAGATTGGCTAAAACATTTCAATGATGCTGCAGAATCCATTGAATCTAACCTGAGTGCTTCACAAACAGTTAAGACTCTCAATTTTCTTATCGACTACACAGAAGTCCACTTTTCCACTGAAGAAAAAAGTATGCTAAAGAATAAATATCCGGATTATGAAGAGCATAAAAGACACCATGATGAGCTACGACAGACTCTAACTAACCTTATTAATGAATACCGTGATGAGGGTCCAACTAACCTCTTATCAGACTCTGTAGAAACTCTAATGAGTAACTGGTTTATAAAACATATTCAGGAAATAGATAAAAAATTTATCGATTTCATTAAGGAAAACAGAATAGAAATCTCAGAGTGAGAAAGCCAGGCATGTCGTTTAAAATAATCGACATATACATGAATTGATACGACATTGGATGGATTTTATTTGCATATTTGCTTCACTACTGTTATTTTCAAATTAGGCGGATAGAAATATTACTCAACTTAGGAATTTGTTTTTTTAAACTGTTGTAATACAAGAATACCATTTTCTTCATCAAATAAATTAATAAAATAAGTTAAATTTGTAAGGGAGTAGAATTATGAGCAATAAAACGCTGAGTAAAAATATTCACTGGATTGGTTATGTTGATTGGGATGTAAGAAATTTCCACGGATATAGCACAACCAAAGGAAGTACATATAACTCCTATATTATCAAAGATGAAAAAATTGCAGTTATAGATTCAGTTAAAGCCCCTTATGCAGATAATTTAGTAGAAAATATACTGGAACACACAGACCTGGATAAAGTAAATTATATTATATGCAACCATGCAGAACCTGATCACTCAGGATCAATTCCAGTTCTAATGGATATCTGCCCAAATGCCGAGCTTGTATGTAATGCCAAATGCCAAAAAGTTTTGTCAATGCATTATGCTACAGAAGGATGGAATTTTAAAATAGTTGATGAAAGCAGTGAACTGCAGCTGGGACATAACACACTTAAGTTTGTAAATACTCCTATGGCTCACTGGCCCGAATCAATGATGACTTATGCTGTTGAAGACAAAATACTATTCTCAATGGATGCTTTTGGACAGCACTACGCCTCCTCCAATAGATTTGACTATGAAGAGCCATTACCCACCGTTCTTGATGAAGCTAAGAAATATTACGCAAATATCATCATGCTTTATGACGGACCTGTTGCAGCTGCCCTTGCAAAAGCTTCTTCTATTGACATTGAAATAGTTGCCCCAAGTCATGGTATTATATGGACAGAAAACATTCCTGTTATTATTAACTCATATAAAGAATGGATAAAATTCAAGCCGGCTCCCAAAGTATTAATTTTCTTTGATACAATGTGGAGAAGTACAGCAATGATGGCTGACGCTATTTATGAAGGTGCAAATATAAAAGGCGTAGAAGTTAAAAAATATGACCTTAAATTTACCAATATTACAGAAATTGCAACGGAAAGCATCGATAGTGCTGCCATTGCAGTAGGTTCTCCTACACTAAATAAAGGTTTAATGCCCAAAGTCGCAGAAAATCTGACGTACCTTAAAGGCCTTTCACCAAAAGGTAAAGCCGCAATAGCGTTTGGCTCTTATGGATGGGCAAAGAAAGGCGGCCAGCATCAGGTTCTTGATTACTTAAAAGATATGAATTGTGAAATACTTTTAGAAGAACCTATTGTGTCCCAGTTTGTTCCAACAGAAGAAATATTGAAACAATGCCGGGAAGCAGGTAAGATGCTTGCTGAAAAGGCATTAAGGGCAAAGTAATTTTTTCAATCTAATTAAATCATAAGAGTTTTTTTACCACGAAGATAAGAAGTTCACGAAGCTTTTGTACTTCAATCGGTGATTACCTTGTTTTTAAAACAAGTTCTTATTATAGTTGAAAACATAACATTTTGATAATCAAATTGATAACAATAACTAAAAACATAGAGTTTTATCACACAAAGTCACTAAGCCACAAAGAAGTTCATACCATGAAGCGCATGAAGTTCATAAAGAGTTTATTTCTTTTCGCATTCGCTCAGGTTGAGACAAACCTTTTGAAAAAAAGGTTCTTTCTCAAACTCTTTTCCAAAAACTTTTATAATTTTTTTCTTAGTGGCTTTGTGCC
>CAZGAI010000148.1:0-8064 GCA_964523175.1 uncultured Victivallales bacterium
GCTCTGTTTTATTCATATCAGGAACTCTTTTTAATTGGTGTTAATAATGGGTTTCTGATATGTAATATAACAGTTTAATTCACTGCTTTTTACCTCTTAACTTAGTTTTTAATTTCTTTGTTTTTATGCCTTATCTTAGTGCCATTCGGAACTGACCCCTTCAATACATCCAAGCCCCCTCCAAAATATAAAATCTTTTTTTTAATACATCTAGTGATTAATTTTGCTTTACAAGGTATAATAAATTGAAATGAATATAAATGTATTTTTATTTTAAACCTGCTTAGAGACAAAGAACTCTTATTACATTAAAAGAGAAAACAGAAAATAAGACATAAGTCCTTTCAGTTAATCGATGAAACAGATTGCCGAACAACTGGGAAACTTAACTTGACTGTATATCGTAGGTATTCTTATTTTTGGTTTCCGAAAGTAAAATCAGCCTCGGATTGTATTTATAACTTTTGAACCTGTTTTCAGATGGATAAACGTTTGATACCGCACCAACGGCATCAAGCGCTTTGGGTATAATTAACTTATTGAACAATAGAAAAAAAGGAGTACTCTTATGAAAAAAGTGTTAATGTTACTATGGATGATGTTTATCATCACTGCAATGTATGGAAACTCGGAAAAAAATGAAGCATCCGGAGCCCATAAACTGGGAGATAGCCCTCAAGCTACAACTTATAAAGCTACGCTCGCAGGCTATCAAGGAACATTCAGCAACGTAGATCTTTCAGCTTATCATGGTCAAGAGATGCAGTTAACTGGAGTTAGCTGCGTTAAACTTGACACTGGACATGCTCCAAATCCATTTATAGTTAAGAACACTTCAGGGGATAAATATACGGTTATTTATACGGTTATACTGGATCTGAATCAAGTAAAAAAAACCTCTTCAGCCACTATAAATTTTTGTGCATCGAATATAGTTGCCGGCGGTGGATTTACACTTACAGTACCTGGTGCTACCCCTCCCCCTAAACCAGGAACTTTTGGAGAGCTTAAATTAATAGCATCAGCTCAACCTACACCACCAGCCAATTCCACATTTAACATTACTATAGGAAGTGATATAAAACCACAAATAACATTAAACGAAGTAATCAAAAACGTTAAAACAGGCACAAACCTACCACTCAATATCACTCTTAACAACTGTCCTAAATATATAATTAGTAGCTATAATAAAAACATTACAATTTCAGATAACTTAACTTCAAAAGTTGATGTAACTTTTAAAAAATCATCAACTCCTACTCCAACAAAAACTTTTGGACAGCTTGAATTAATTCCAATTCCAAAAGGAGCTATCCCGCCAGCCAGTTCCACATTTTACGCTCAGATTGGAAAACAGCCTGCAAGACCAGTTGAATTAAACACTGTAATTAAAACTGTTGCCACCGGACAAAACCTAAAGCTTATAGTTACACCGAATCAATGTCCTAATAACTATGAAATAGTCGGTTATAAACCGACTATTTCAATTGTGAACAATGAAACTACAAAAATTGAAGTAATTTTTAAAAAAACAGCCACACCACCTCCACCACCACCTCCACCACCTGCAAATGAATATATAACCGGTACCTGGCTATGGGGCGATTGGACTAAGAATAAGCTTAATAAAGATTACGGAAAATATGATTACCTTATGTTCGGTATGATTACAGATTTAAACAGGTTAAAACAAGGCCCTGTAGGCGGAACAGGCACCGAAGGACCAGATCAAATTCCTCCAAAATCGCTTGTAAGCAAATTTAAAGGGAAATGTTTATGGACTTACGGCGGAGGCGGAGCACTACCGCTTAAATCTCCTACAACAACAGCATTAGTAACTAAAATTGTCAGCGAAACAGTTTCTAATGACTGGGACGGCGTAGATATTGATGACGAATTCGAAGCTAACCTGCCTAATATTGTAGCTGTAGTAAAAGGCCTTACAGCAAAAAATAAGCTCTCTAATTATACTTTTGGCGGCGATTGTAAAGAGACCAATACACCCGGTTTTAATGATAAAATAACACAAACTAACCAGGCAGGCTGTGATCACTATGTTGCTATGTGTTACTGGAACGAGATGTGGACAGAAACACAAATGAGAACCTTTATTCCTCGAATTCTAGATATTTTAATTAATAAGCACAAAATTAATCCTAAAAAAATTATACTTGCATTTCATACGACAGGGATTACTGCAACCAAACTGGGATATTTGATTAATTGGGTAAAAGGTGAAAGTGTCCCTGGAGTAAGCCCTACAAATAAACAAAAGCTTGGAGGCATATTTGTATGGAGACACCCACTGGGCAGTCCTCTAGGTATTTCTCTAATGCAGCAGTTAGAAGCCGGACTGGGAGCTAAACAGACTTATAATTAAGACTCAAGCTCAGATAAAGTAGTACTCTAAAAAATAATTAAATTATAATACAAACTTAAAACAAAAATATAGGTGGCTCTGCCACTGTTTAAACCATCAAAATATAGAGAAGGGGTTTGCCCCCCTTCTCTAACCTCTGCAATTTAAATTTAAAAGCAGAATGGGTCAGTTCCGAATGGCATTGAGATAAGGCGAAATAAGCATTTTTCTTAGTAGTCCTATAACGATGGCAATCAACAATCATTTGCGCTCTTGGTTTATTCATAATAATATAACTTTTTGCTCTCCGTTTTTTCGTTATTGATTATCTTCTGCCTGGTCTTTCCGGCAATAATTTATCCACAAGTTTTTTATAAAATTCAGCCATTATATGTCTGAATTTTGACAATGAATATGTTTCATTTATCAAGACTTCCAGCTATTGATTAAGTTGCTGCACAGTTCCTTTAAAACTGATTTTATCAACATCAACCTGATACATGTCAGCTGCTTTCAGAATTATCCTCTAATTATATTTTAACTTATTGTACACATGTTGCAATTCATTGAAAGAAGCAGGATGGGCCATAGTTTTTACCGAAGGTGGATCATTAGTATTTAAAATTTGTACTTAATTTATAATTTCATATGTTGTAGATATCGCATATCTAGTTGTTATCGGCTACAATCACAATCACGGCTGATGTGAAATACATAGGCTTTGCAGCTTATCAATAGCAAATTATAGTCATTAAAATATAGTCATATGTCATACATAAGAAGACTTGTATAGGTATTATAAATTATTTTATTGCTAAGATATTTTTAAAACATAAATTAAAAAATGTAAATAAAAGATTTCATATTATAGAACAATTTTAAAGTTATAAACAATATTTAACGCTCTAACTTTCAGGAGGCAGAACAATGGCTAAACTAGGTTTAGAAGATCATATTGTAAACGAAGAGGTTTTAAATCAAACTGTTGCAAGATTCAAAGAAAGAAATATTCAATTACCTTCTTTAACTGAATTAAGCGATCCATCAACTATTTCAGAAGAAGTTAAAAAACAACTGATTGATGTAGATCCAAGCGAAGCACACCCCTTGAACCTTTATAGAATCAATTGGTACAATGACCCAGATAGCCGCAGTTTCAGAGAAGTTCCCTATTATTTTGAAGTACCTAAATCTATAACAGGAATTGATGCAAAAATAGTAGTTATGTCCGGAGCTTTTTTCCCAATGGTTAATTGTCACAAAGTGCTTGCAGCTTATGGTTGTTTGGCACCTAGATTAATAACCGGTCAATTTGATCCAACTACACATAAAGCTATCTGGCCTTCAACCGGTAATTATTGCAGAGGTGGTGTAGCTGTTTCTAAAATTATGGATTGCCATGGTGTTGCTATTCTTCCAGAAGAAATGAGCGCAGAACGTTTCAACTGGCTTGAAAAATGGACAATGGATCCTGCCAATGATATTCACAGGACATACGGCTGTGAAAGTAATGTTAAAGAAATTTATGACATGTGCAATGAGTTAGATAAAGATGATAATAATATTATTTTTAATCAGTTCTGCGAATTTGGTAATACAGTAATTCACTACCATTGTACAGGTAAAGCACTATCTGATGCCTTCAAAGACCTACAGAAATCTAATCCTAACCTTAAACTTAGAGCATTTACATCTGCTACAGGTTCTGCCGGCACAATTTCAGCCGGAGACTACCTGAAAGATAATTATGAAGATGTCAAAGTTGTAGCTGTCGAAGCTCTTGAATGCGCAACACTGCTGTATAATGGTTTTGGCGGACATAATATCCAGGGTATTGGAGACAAGCATATTCCATATGTACATAATATAATGAATAATGATAATGTCGCTGCCATCTCTGATTCTTCAACTGATTCATTGAATCTTCTGTTTAACTCAGAAGAAGGTAAAAAATATTTAAAAGAGCATAAAGGTCTTTCAGATGCTGATATCAATAATCTTTCCTTGATGGGATTATCTTCTATCGGTAATATGCTTGCTGCTATTAAAACAGCTAAATATTATAATATGGGAAAAGATGATGTTGTTGTTACTGTTGCAACAGACCCTGCTTTCATGTACAAGACTGAAATGCCTGAACAAAAAGCAAAATATTTCAATGGTAAATATGATGCTTTTGATGCAGCTGAAACTTATGGACAACATTTGAAAGCTGTTACAGTTGATCATTTCGAAGAGCTGACAAAAATAGGAAAAGAAAGAATTTTCAACTTAGGATATTACACATGGGTTGAACAACAGGGCGTAGAAATTGAAGATTTTGTTGCTCGTAAAGATCAGAGCTTCTGGAGAGACCTTAAAAAATATATCCCAATATGGGATAACCTGATCAAAGAGTTTAATTCTAAAGTCAGCAAATAAAGAAAGCAACCGAGGGATTTTATAATGAAAGATTTATCTTTAAAGTGTATCGGTTGTGACAGTTCGCCTGATTTTACAAGAAAACTTGTAAATAGTTGTAAAAACAGGGCAATTGGCGATTCAAACCATATTCTTGAAAAGCATGTTCCATCTTTGGATGGAGTATCAATGGGAAGATATCTAGAAATAAAATCAGATAGCGTAAACCCATTCATTTACTTTAAAGATTTCTTTCTTTCTAATTATATTGCCAAAAAATATAAAATAGATTTTGACAGTATTATCAATAATATCCAGGATAAACTTAAAGGAGTTGACGAGGTAGATTTTCAAATAACACCGTTAACTTCATATAATTCCTTTAGTAACTTTAAACATAATTTATTTATAAAAAATGAAACCGGCAATGTTGGCGGTTCACATAAAGCTCGCCATTTAATGGGCAATATTTTATACATTGAAACATTGTTAAAGGCCGGAATTATAAAAGAAAAACCCAGCCTTTCAATATATAGCTGCGGCAACGCCGCAATTGCTGCTTCAGTAATTGCAAAAGCTGCAGACTATAAACTAGATGTTTATATTCCTCCAAATATAAGCCCTAAAGTTGTAGAGATTTTAAAGAAAAATAATGCAAACATTACTGTTTGTCCGAGACAGGAAAATGAAAGCGGAGATCCATGTTATAATCGCTTCCAAGAGTCATTACAGGACGGTGCTGTTTCGTTTTCCTGTTCCGGTCCTGATAACTGGGCGAATATAGAAGGCGGAGAAACACTGGTCCTTGAACTCATGGTTCAAATGTCTGAAATAAAAAAACAACTTGATTCAATTGTCATTCAGGTCGGCGGCGGGGCTTTAACCAGTTCTGCTGTCCATGCACTGGATATGCTTTATGAACAAAAAATGATCAGTAATATTCCAACAATTTATACTGTCCAGACTCAAGGTTGTTTTCCTTTAGCCAGAGCATATTTTCTACTGCTAAAAAAAATAGCAGAAATGAACGGTATGAAGTGCAGTCTTAGTTTTGTAAAAAGCAGTAATAAAACTGCTGCGATTAAAGAGAATCAGAAACTATTAAGTTATGCCCGTAATGAGGTTAAAGAAATTATAGAAATTAAAAATTTTATAAGAGATAATTATACAAAGCCATGTGTACAGAATGTGTTAATGACTGCATGTAAAAAAGAAAATTCTTCTTTTATGTGGAGTTGGGAAGAAGAGCCTGAGAGCATTGCACATGGAATACTTGATGATATTACTTATGACTGGTTTAAGCTAGTTCACGGTATGTTTAAAACAGGTGGAAATCCAGTTGTGGTAAGTGAAAAAGAACTGATCAATGCAAATAAAATAGCTAGAGATTTAACTGGTATTAATGTTGACCCCACTGGCTCATCAGGTTTTAGCGGTTTATTATATTTATTAGAATTAAAAATTATTCCCGAAACAGATAATACAGCTGTATTATTCACCGGAGTTAAACGTTAAACGAGCAATTTTAGAGAATTTAATAACAAACTAATTTAAATAAAGAGGTAAAGAAAATGAGTATCAATTTCAAAGAAATAGTAAGAAGAGCAGAAGAATTAAAACCTCAGATGTCACAATTCCTTAGAGATATGATTGCAATTCCAAGCGAAAGCTGCCAGGAGAAAGAAGTCATTTTAAGAATCAAAGAAGAAATGCTTAAAGTTGGGTTCGACAGAGTAGATATCGATCCAATGGGTAATGTTTTAGGTTACATTGGTAACGGAAAACACCTTATCGCCATGGACGCTCATATTGATACTGTCGGCGTTGGCGATATAAATAACTGGGATGTAGATCCTTATAAAGGTAAAGAAGAAGGTGACGTTATTGTCGGGCGCGGCGGATCAGACCAGGAAGGCGGAATGGCTTCAATGGTTTATGCAGGAAAAATAATCAAAGACATGAAACTTGAAGGAGACTTCACATTTTTAGTAGTCGGTACTGTTCAGGAAGAAGACTGTGATGGATTATGCTGGCAGTATATTATTAACGAAAGTAAAATTCGTCCTGAATTCGTAGTAAGTACTGAACCTACTTCATGCAGAATTTATAGAGGACATCGCGGTAGAATGGAAATTAAAGTTGCTACACATGGTATCAGCTGTCATGGCTCTGCTCCGGAAAGAGGTGATAACGCTATCTACAAAATGGCTCCAATTATAAATGAACTTAAAGCTTTACATGAAAATCTTCATTATGATGAATTCTTAGGTAAAGGTTCTCTGACAATTTCTGAAATTTTCTTCAGTTCTCCTTCAAGATGCGCAGTTGCTGACGGATGTTCTATTTCAGTTGACAGAAGGCTTACAGACGGTGAAACATGGGAATCTGCACTGCAGGAAATCAAAAACCTTCCTGCAGTTAAAGAAGCAAAAGCTGAAGTTACAATGTACAATTATGAAAGGCCTTCATATACCGGTCTTGTTTATCCAACTGAATGCTTTTTCCCAACTTGGGTTATTCCTGAAGATCATCCTGCAACACAGGCTGCAGTTAATGCTTTTAAAGGCTTATACGATGAAGAACCTATTGTTGACAAGTGGACATTCTCTACAAATGGAGTTTCTATCATGGGACGTTATGGCATTCCTGTTGTTGGATTTGGCCCAGGACATGAAGATCAGGCTCATGCTCCAAATGAATGTACCTGGAAAAGTGAATTGGTAAAAGCTGCAGCAATGTATGCAGCAATACCGTCTGTATACACAGAAAAAAAATAATTATGCACTAAAGGAATATGCGTTATAAGTTGAAGATAAATAAAAAACAGCATATTCCTTAACAAAAAAGAATAAAACAGTTTTAACTTGTAGTTACTGGAGAATTAAGATGAATAAGTCTAAAATTAATGAGCTAATCAATATCCTTTCAAAAAAGAATGTTAGTGATATGTACCTAAACGATTTCCTGCTTACATGGGAAAAATCATTTGATGAAGTTTCAGGAACTTTTCTAGTTGCTGATATATTAAGGGGTTTGAGAGAAAATAATATTTCTTCAAAAATATTTGACAGTGGACTGGGTATTTCTCTTTTTAGGGATAATTCTACAAGAACACGTTTCAGCTTTGCAAGCGCATGTAATTTACTCGGTCTTGAAGTACAGGATTTGGATGAGGGAAAATCACAGGTTGCACATGGTGAAACTGTAAGAGAAACAGCTAACATGATTTCGTTTATGGCTGATGTAATCGGTATTCGTGATGATATGTATATCGGCAAAGGTAATACATATATGAGAGAAGT
>CAZGAI010000149.1:0-8034 GCA_964523175.1 uncultured Victivallales bacterium
AAATGAAATCAGATTGGAATTTAGTGCGAAATATTTCTAATTCTTAGGAGCTGCCCCAAACTTCACCCATAAAGCATACCAGCTAGACATCTGAAAGCTTCTGTAGTCAGCATCAGGATTTTTAGCAATCCATTTGCCTTTCTTGGTTATTTGCATTTTATCTTTATCGGTAATATGTGCTTTGCAGCTTTCACATTCATAATATGCTTTTTTCCTTACCCTGGCAGTGTAATTAGCAAACTCCTCATCTTCGTTTCGTGCCGGATAAATTATCTGAGCAAATTTCAAAACCTGCATAAATTCACACTTAGAACACGGCACATGATATTGTTCCTGTGTACCGTTTATAAAATCAATATATCCGGGATCATTTACGCTTTTTGGTGTCGATACATCAAATATCCTTGCCATCATATCGTAGGATGTTGTCCTTGCTTCGCTGTTACTTAATGAGCCTGCATCATACTTGCATATTTCATCTCGAAGTAACAGGGCAATTGGTTCAGAAGCAAGTGTTGATTCAGATCCGGCCCACGCCATAGCTACATCAATCCTGTCAAGCGTATATTCAAAAAGCTGGATATCATCTTTGTTGCCGGTAGTATGTTTCTTTAAAGCAGGATTGTCTAAAATAAATGGCTGGATATGCTTTTTGCTTCTTCTTTTGCAGATTGCCTGGGTAGGATACACAATCATTGTAGGCTGAGGATTCTGGTCTATATGATAACCTAGCAGACACTGCATCATTAATGTTTTTCCCACCTGTGCGCCAAATATACAGACAACACGTCTGGATTTTTTTATTGCGTTCAAGGGTTCTCGAAGATACGGTGTTAAATTAAAACTTATAGGACCCGAAAACCTTGAAACCCTCGGGGATAATGAAAGATTATTTTCAGACCATTCTGCAATATTCATTTCAATCGGCGGCTCAAGAGCAGCTGCGCTTGAATTTATTATTATTTGTTTTTTTAAAACTGAATGCCTGTTATAAAGATCCATCGTTAAGTCCATCTGAAAGTTCTCTTAATATTCCTACAGTCTTTTTTTTAAGTAAGCCCTCAACTTCAATTGGATTTGACATGCCTGCAAGCTGTTCACACACTGCACCCGGAAGATTCAAAAATTTGTTTTTAATATTGTTGCAGATGCGCCCCATTAACTTTTGGGCCTCCGAAACCAGCATCACCTTTTCAAGTTGCTTATCAATTTCAATACAGCTTTCTTCCAACTTTCTTAATTGCTCTGTTAGCTCTTTAATCCCCTTCGTGAAAAATCCTTTCTGCTCAGGTTGAGCAGCTTTATATTCAGTCACCTGATCTTTAAGCAAGCTGCCAATTAATTTACGGGCCTCAAAAATATTAAAATTTTCAAGGTCAATGTCTTCAACAACAGAAGCTGCTGTATTAATATCTGCAACAAGTTTATCAACATTATTTTTTATTTCATACTCGCTTTTAAAGTATGAATCAATTTTATTGATGTATTGGTACTTCCCGACCCTGACCAGCCAGTCTCTAACTTTTTCAGGATGATAATATACAAGCTGTTTACGCCTGTAAGACGGACAGCCTTTTTTCTTCCAGGCTATTAATGTTTTCTGTGATATTCCGAGAACATCTAAAATCAATAATTGCTTAATCGGTTTTTTATTCATGAAATTTCCTTTTGTTAATTTTATATATAAAATTCAAGCTTACTGTTTTGCACAAATTTACCTTACCTTTTCATTTTTCACATGCGCTTAAGATATGGGATATGTCTAACCCACACAGCATTTTATACCTAGAAAGAACCTAACAGGGGGGATAAGGGCCTGAAAAGGTAAGTTTGTACCAACATTAAGAGGCCCTTCGTTTCTGTATCTGCTCTATCTTTTTGTCTATTGTTGTGGCAGATGTTTTATAACTTCTCCATGCAAGTTTTTTCATAAGCTTCAATTCATTTATAAGTTCTTGATTGTTAGCAAGATTCTCTTTCATTTTATTAACCCTTCTCATTACATCTGTGATTGTGCTTTTGCGAGTCCAGATAGCTCTTACGTGTAAATAATCCTCTCTTAAATTGCCCTTCATATATTGTATGATCTGTACGTGAGTTAGCTCTGGATGCAGTGTTTTCAGGCACAAAACATCAAATGCATTAGGGTCCTCAATTCTATACAAAAACAGTCTGTGTATCATGAGCTGAACGACTGGACACTCACTAGCTTTCTTTCCTTTTTGTGCAAGAGTAAATTTATTATCCCTAAAGATTGTGTCTATCTCATCATAAATGCTGTTAGGATCGCACTGTTGACAGGCGTACCAATCAACTATATTCTCTATATCTTGTTCTTTTTCCATAACCTACACCTTTATTGCAACTTATTTATTGTTAGATGTTTTACTGTCTTTATGAGTTCTCAAAACACACACTGAATTGATATAGTCCTGTATGTCTTCCTCTGTGCAGCCCCAGCCATGTCTGCTCCTTATTTTCCTATAAGAGATTTCTTTTTTATCTTTCATTGAAATCAGAGTTTTAGGACTTACCCCTATTTTAGCAGCTACATCTGGCGGGTCAAATATGTATCTTGCTACATTGGCACTGCTTTGCTTGACCTTTTGGACTGGTTTAGTGGTTGTTGCTGTAGCCTTACTTACTGTTTTCTTGCGCTTAGATGTTTGCATCTGCCTTTTACACTCCTTTTCTAATGTTAATATTGTTAATAATTCACTTTTGCTAATTTTCTGACAATTTTAGAACTGAATTTTTTCAGTATGCTCTCGCTATCAATTTCAGAATAAAGCTGCTTGGTCGATTCATCAGTATTGCCAAGCATAAACTGAAGATAGCGGCTTGTTGCTTCAATGTTGCTGTGCCCCATAGCCTCACGTGTTTTCAGGAGAGGATCTACCAGGACACCGCTTATTCTCTGCTTGTGATAATACAAATAGGTGTGCATGGCAAAAGTCTTTCTCATGCTATGGGTTGTATATCTACCGTCTAATCTGCAAACTTCAGAGGTTTTTTTAATAGACCTTAGGAAAGCTTCATAATACATTAGATAACCGGTAGATAACGTCCATAGCCAGGTGTTTGACTTTCTGAAACCTCTGATTTCCTGTTGAACTAGCCATTCTATTAGGAACGGTTTAGCAAAATCATTAAGAACTACAGTCCGACTTTTTTTACCTTTGGTATGGTTAACTGTTATTCTGTTTCTTATCTCACCATACTGGTTAACAACATCACGTCTTTTAAGGCTTAACAGTTCAGCTATTCGAAAACCAGTACCGCATCCTGTTGCAAACAGCGCAGTGTCTCTGACAGCTTCATACCCGGAAAAGCTCTGAAGCATCATAACCAGCTGTTCTTGCTTGTATGGAAGTGCTCCAGGCATTATTCAACCTCGCTTTCTGTAAATTCATCTAATAACTTGCCACAAAAACAACCGCCAACATTACCTTTTTTTATTCTCCAACCAGACGAACATCTCTCTGGATCACTTCCCTTGCCACCTCTTGTACATTCCGAGCAATCTATATACAAATATCCCCGGCTATCTTTTTTAGTATACTTAGCTATCATCCTCTATCTCCTTTTCTGTTTAGCGTGTCCTGTGTCGGTTTTTTGCGCCATTGTCTCGGGGCTTTGCTCGTTTTCTCACAAGCCCAATAGTACCGACAAGTAGTTGTGTCATGCAATAAAGCGCACCAGCAGTAAGTTTGTTTAGAACAGTGGTGCTTGATTGCTTTCCATTCCTGTACCATTACTCAGCCTCCAATTACTCTTGTCTTTGGGGCAGTTTCAGAAACGGCTTTCCTTATGCAAACATTACACCCGTCCTTTGCTCCCCTTAGTAGCCCCGTTTCGTTAATATTTGGGTTCTTACTCCTTTTTGCTGGTTTTACATCCTTTATCATTTTTTGAACCAATGCACCGCGCTGTAACACTAATCCGTAAGCTTCCTGTACTTCTTTTGGCTCTTCATGAAAAACCATTTTGGCTTTCTGTATTATGGAATACATCAAGCCTTCTTTATATGATCTCTTGTAGGTGTAGGGGCTTCCATGTATGTTAATTTGTGCTACATGTTGCCTTGTTAGTTTTTTGACTTGAGCCAATAAATAAACGCTTAGATATTCAAAAATTTCAATATCTTTTTTGTATCCGACTACCTCAAGATTGTATTTACACTTAACGTCAAATCCTTCTTTCACATAATGCCTACACCTAAGCACCTCACACCCAAAAATCTTACCTAAGCCTACCAAAAACTGCCATTCGGTACTGTCAATTCTGCTCTTATCTTTTGTTATCTTTTTTTCTTCGATTAGGTCGTCTGTGTTAAGCTCAATATCCTTTATGTTAACGTCAATTTTTGCACATAATTTCATGGCATTTTTAAGGGCCGTAGATGCCTCATATTTATTGTCACTTTTTGATAGTGCGATTAGTTTTGATATTTTATTAATTTCTTTTTTCACTGTATCTCACCTCGCTTTCTAGTCCTCTATAACTTCAGGACACTCGTACAATTCATTTTCTTCGTGGTGTTTGCAGTGTTCGCAATCCTCGGAATTGCAGTTATTACAAGGGCAATCGTGTTCCATTTTTTAGTCCTCCAATAAGTTAAGTTTTCTTAAGCCGTCGAATGCTTCTACAGAGTAGGCTATTACGGTTAGATGATTTCTTGCTTCGTTTTCGTTTTCCTTTTTTACACGGTAAAGAACATCTTTCTCTAGTTTTTTATATTCCTGTTTTGTCATGATATTTTTCATTTGTATTGCGGTTATGCTGCAAGAACAGCTTTGCATATTGCTTTTGCTAAATTGCAGGGAACAGCGTTACCTATTTGTCTAACTATTTGTTTTCCACTACCAACAAATTTATAATTCTTCGGGAAACCTTGAGCAGCTGCTAATTCGTGAGGCAGTAACATCCTGAATCGAATATCGAGATTGTATAAATCGCCATCAATTATTGCGAATCTATCTTTACATGTAACCGTATCAAGAGGTTCATCTATACCTGCTATATTTTTGCCACTTCCATAATATTTAAATAGAAAAGGCTTTACCAATCCATAACGGTTTGAGCAATCCACAACGGGAAGTGGTTCATTAATTGAATGATTCCTGTTTTTCCCACCATTGAAACGTGTAATAAACGGCTCAATAATTGAATGACACGGCATTGTTGTTACAGTTGAAAGAGGCTTATTATAATCCTTTGACATACTACAGCCCTTATGAATAGCTATAAACGGTTCAATTAATCCAAAATGTGAGCCAGAAGTGGTTACGGTTGGGAGAGGCCTATTAATACTTCTTGATGTCCCCGTACCCCGCAAAATAACAAGAAACGGCTCAGCTAGCTCTCCCCAGTATTTCTTAATACCATGTTCAATTCGTTTTATTGTATTGGGTACAAGTGGTTTTTTGCGATTGAATATAGATTTACCCGGAATAGACCAGTCAATAATATCTTTTGCCGGTATCCAGCGTTTTTGAATAAACATATCCGGTTTCTGCGTATGGGTAATGTCGGGCCATTTAATTTTATTTTTTCCTCTAACTGCTTGAAGAAAGAATCTTCGGCGGGTTGTAGGGTCACCAAAATTGGCGGCACATAATATTCTATGGTCTACGCGATAACCTAGAGATTTAAGAACGCTACAGAAAGCTGTAAATGTTTCACCAATTTTTGATTTCATGGGGTCGCCCTTTGCATCAAGAGGCCCCCATTTTGTAAATTCAGGAATATTTTCAATTATTACACGATCAACATATAATTCCTGCAACCATTTTAGTATCAACCATGCAGAGGCCCGTGATTGATCATTCCGTGGTCGGCCAGCGCGGGCATTACTGTGGTGTGTACATTCCGGGCTTGCCCATAACAGATTTAACCGTCCCCCTGGGATTTCTCGAAGAGGGTCAACAGCTTGAATGCTTTCACACTTATGGTTAACATTGATATGATTTGCCTTATGGGTTTGAATTGCAATTTCCCAGTGATTGACGGCCAGTAAATCAATATCTCTTCCTAAATCTGCACAGGCTTCAAGCAACCCGGTAGATTCTCCACCGGCACCGCAGAATAAATCAGCTGCTATTATTTTTTTCATACTACAACCATCCTGTTAAGATTATTCCTATTACACACCCTGCGAGAAGAATGATTTCTGCTATTGTCTGTTTTTTTAATTTTTTCATCTTATTTCTCCGATATTATTTTCATTGCTTTCAGGAGCTGTCTTTCAAGGTTGGTTATCCTTATCTTCATCAGTTCAATCTGCTGTTGATTCTCTGTACTTCTATCCACTTTTGCCTCCTAGTATTTTGAATAAAACCCAGTGTATTCCATGTTCTTTTTTCTAAATGCCAGGGTTGTATATATTTCTTCCTGGACACGTGTTTTGTCTGAATACCATTTGATTTCACGAGTAGGTTTATTGCTTTTTTCGTCGTTTGCATTGTGCAGAAATGTTATTACGTGCGCCTCTTCCTCGATTGTGGATGAGTATTTGAGGTTGCTCATATTAGGTTGAGCTGTGTTTTTTGCTTCACGGTTCAACTGGCACAGCAGAGTTCCTGCTACATTGTAATTACCAATTAGATTGTTCACCTCCCGCACATTATACTCAACCTGCATTACACGGGATTCCTTTGCAAGAAACTTAGGCGGTCGCATATTTTGAAGGTGATCAAAATAAATAGCATCAAGTGGATTACTGCCAGAAATCTCAGATATTATAAATTCAATATCCTGTATGCTGTGTTCATAATCCCCTTTTCCGTAGACATAGAAATTATTTTTATGGCTGTCAAGATGGACCATTGCCTTGTGAAATGCTGTAATTTCTTCAGCCGAGTTTCTTTTTAACCCGGTTATTACGTCCATGAATTCAAGCTGCGACATGATAATTGCAAGTCTTATCATTACTTCATCAGATGATGATTCACCGCAGAAATAAGCAACCCTGTAACCGCTCAGTATCTGCTTGACCATGCAGCTTAACGCAAAAGCTGTTTTCCCTGTTCCGGGAAGGCCTGCGAGAATATGCATTTGTTTACGCAGCAGCTTCAGCTTATAGTCAACTGCTTTAAGACAATACGGAACATGAATATTAACATTCTCATTTTCCCTTGCCTCTTTTACTGTTTTTACTACATTTCTGATAGTCTCTTCTGTAGTTCTGGGCTGTTTGTATATGCTGCCGGTACGGATCTGTTTCAACTGGAAGCTTAAGTTTTCGATAAGCTCAATTGAATTATTATCACAGTCAAATAACAGATCAGCTGTAACATCATAGTTGCTGATAATCTCACGCCGTACATGTAGATCATTCAACAGGTGTATGTGTTGCTGAATATTTGCTGTCGTCGCAACAGAATTACTTGCATCGAACAAAAACATTTCATGTTTCGGAAGTTTTTGCGTCATTGTTACAAGATCCGGGATCATGTTTTCAAAAACGGTTTTTTTCAATACCTGAAATGATTCTTTAGTGTTTTCCTGAAAAAAACAGGAATCGTTAAGGAGTGTAATATTCTGCTTAATGTCTCCAATACTTTCAAGAAACATCAGTTCGCCTATTACCTGTTTTTCAAGCTCAAAATTATTGGGAAGCATTTTGTTCATCAAGATACTCCTTCTGTTTTCTCATTTGTTCCTGCTGCCAGGGTGTCAGTTCATCGGAATTATTTTTGAAGTTGTTTGAGCTGAAATTCATTTTCTCCCATGTTCTAATGGCTGCCTGCCAGTTTTTCATTTTGTTACTGCCAATCATCCAGCCTTTGGATTCATAGAAATCATAAAAATGTTGAGGGTCTATATTATTTTTTCGTTCATTGCAGTATCCTTGAATTTCCAAAAAAGAGGGAGGTAAAAAACGACAGTTTTTCTTTTTATACTTTTTCTTACTATTCTCTTCTCTTCTATTCTCTTCTATGTTGTCAAGTGGTTGACTGTTGGTTGACAGTTGGTTGACATCGAGTTTTTTTGTGCGTGGCATTATGTCGGTTGGTTGACAGTTGGTTGACA
>CAZGAI010000150.1:0-7979 GCA_964523175.1 uncultured Victivallales bacterium
CGACTAGGATTATAGGCCTATGTCCTGCTTGTTGTAACCTTCGAGCTGCCATTACAGGAAGCAGATGTCCAGTATGAAGGCTGTCTGCTGTTGGGTCAAATCCAACATAAAAGGTAACCTTCTCCTCGTTTAGGGATTTTTTGACTGCGTCACTATCTGTCAGCTGATAGAAGAATCCGCGAGCTTCCATATCTTCAAAACATTTAATTGCCATTACATTATTCCTGGTATAAATCTTATTCGTTATTTTTGTCGATCACGATCATGGTAGAATAATCATGTTTTATATTCAGTAGAATTTTCATATATTCTATAATGATATATTCTATCTATGACCTTTGTCTTAATCTTTGTATTTATCGTTGATGATTACGAGTCACGACAACAGTTAGGTTATAATATGTGTACAGTGAATATAATACATTATTGTTTTTATTCCATAATATAAACATGTGGTATATGGATTATTTTTCTTAATAAAAAGTAAAAAAAACTTTTGTATATCTTGAATAACTCATAACGGGATATTCTATTTGCATAAATTAACCAATACGTAATAATACATAAAGAGAGGAGCAGATAAAATGAAATCTAAATGTAATTATAAGTCAGTGGAAAAATTGCCTAGTACAACAGCAGAATATATTGCTCTTGAAGATCAGTATGGCGCTAAAAACTATAAACCTCTCGACGTTGTTTTAAACCGTGGAGAAGGGGTTTGGGTTTGGGATATTGAAGGCAAAAAGTATATGGACTGCCTATCAGCTTATTCTTCAGTTAATCAAGGGCATTGTCATCCCAAAATAGTTAAAGCTATGACTGATCAAGCCGGTAAAATGGCTATAACATCAAGGGCTTTTCGTAATGACCAGCTTGGTTTATTTTATAAAGAAATATGTGACCTAACTGAATCTCACATGGTTCTACCTATGAATAGCGGTGCGGAAGCCGTTGAATCTGCAATTAAAGCTGTTCGCAAATGGGGTTATTCTACTAAAAATATTCCAAACGGGCAGGCTGAAATAATTGTATGCGAAAATAACTTTCATGGTCGAACCGTTACTATTGTTGGCTTTAGTACCGAAGAACAGTATAAGGATGGTTATGCCCCTTTTACACCAGGATTTAAAGTTATTCCTTTTGGTGATGCTGATGCCCTGGATGCAGCAATTACGTCCAATACTGTAGCATTTCTAGTCGAACCTATACAGGGAGAAGCCGGAATTATAGTTCCTCCTGACGACTATTTAGCCCGTGTACGTGAGATTTGCGATAGAAAAGAAATTATTTTAATTACTGATGAAATACAAACTGGTTTAGGCCGTACAGGTAAATTGTTTGCTGAAGAACACTATGGTATTCAGTCTGATGTTACCTTGATAGGTAAAGCTTTATCCGGCGGAATGTACCCAGTATCAGCAGTGCTTTCAAATAAAGCTGTGTTAAGTGTTTTTCATCCTGGAGATCATGGAAGCACTTTTGGAGGAAATCCGTTAGCCTGTGCTGTTGCACGTGCTTCATTAAAGGTTCTTGTAGAAGAAGGTATGATTGATAATGCCGCAGAACTCGGGCCATATTTTATGGATAGACTCAGAAAAATAGATACCCCCCATGTGAAGGAAGTTCGTGGAAAAGGCTTGTTGATCGGTGTTGAACTTCATGATACAGCACGCGGCGCACGGCGCTTCTGCGAAGCATTACAAGTTGATGGTCTTCTCTGCAAAGAAACACATGACAATGTGATCCGTTTTGCACCTCCACTTGTTATAACAAAAGAAGAACTGGACTGGGCCTTGGGGAAAATAGAAAAAGTTCTAAAAATGGACTGAGATAAATAGAGTTTTTATAATTTTATATGCACCATAACAGGACGGATAATTCCGTCCTGTTGTGTTATAATAATTAACTAGTTTTCTTTTGTATGGAGTTTTTATTATGGAGTGGGGAAAAGATAATTATAGCATAACAGATGATATGAACAGACTGGATTTTAATTTTTATAAAGAATCTATAAATACAACTTACTGGGCCAAAGACAGAACTGTTGAAACGATGAAGAAATCTTTGAAACAATCTGTTCTTATATCATTGTTTCATAAAGATCGTCAAATAGGTTTCGTGCGATTAGTAAGTGATTTTATTACATTTTCATGGATTTGCGATGTATATATTCACCCTGATTTTAGGGGTAAAGGTCTGAGCAAATGGCTAATGGAGTGTACGCTTGAACATCCGGCCGGCAAAACACGCATAAATATGCTTGCTACGAGTAATGCAGGGGAACTGTATAAAAAATTCGGCTTTTTTATCAGCGATAAACTGATGATTAAGTACGATGAAAATATTCGGTAATGAAAATTCTTGAAAAACTAATCGTAACTTCATAAAATATTAATTTAAATATAGTTTTTTTAAGCAATATCCTTTATAATATAAAAATATCGCTACAATCCTGAATAAAATTGTTCGGGGAGTTAAATTTAATTTTTATCAAAAAGAGGATTAGTAAATGAAAAAGTTGTTTGCAGTATCACTTTTATTGAGCTGTCTTGTTTGTGTTTCAGCTCCAAGTTTTGCCTCAGCTCCATCAAGCCCAGTCAGACTTAGTTTTTGGCCTCGCGTGTGGTATTGGCCTAAAAATCAGAATATTTATGGACTTAGTTTGGGTTTAGGTACATATAATGGTAAGGATACTAGTAATATTGTTGCCGGGCTTGACTTAGGAATTATTAGCATGACAAACAATGTAAAAGGACTCAGATTAGCTGTACTCAATAATGGTGAAGGTGCTGATGGACTTGAAATCGCCGCCGCTAATATATCCAAAAACTTTGCTGGAGTTCAAATCGCAGTTTTAAATCAGGCAACAAATTCAGGCTTTTTTCAACTAGGGCTTATAAATCAATCGATAAAAGGTAAAGGCATACAACTTGGGCTTTTAAATATGATGGATAATGGTTTTTTCCCAATATTTCCTATTATAAATTGGGGTTTTGACGAAAAGGAATAACAACTTTTCTTTATTAATTTTTAAAGGTAGCAATCATTATTGTTGCCTTTTTTTATTTATAAAGGAATTTCCTTCTAAAGTTGTTGATGTGCTTTAATAAAATATTATGTGTCTGTGATAAACGATATTTCTATATTGTATGTGGATTTTTCGGCATGTCTACCTTATAATGTAAATATCTATAATTTCAATTAGGTAACTTTGTTAGTATTAAGTGAAGTGTGATTGTGCTTCATTATTTTAAAAAGTTTAGATAAAGAAAAGTATTCAGATAAGTATGATTTTTCTGATCCAAGAAAGTTCTTTCTTAACAGCGATAGAGAAATAGCCTATTTGACATCAGTATCTCATATAAGGTTGGCCCGTTCTAAGGATGGTGTGAACTTTAAAGCTGAAGAAAAACCTTTTATTAAACCTGAAACAACAACGTCTTTATTAGAGCCTGAAGCTGAATATGAAAGAATTGGTTTTTTCAGCAATGTGGTTTTTTCCTGCGATGCCTTGATTGAAAATGATGTTTTAAAAGTATATTATGGCGGGGCAGATAGAGTTATGGGCCTGTCAGAACTACCATTAATTGAACTTTGGCAACATCTATGAATTTAAAGATAATTTTCTAAACTAATAAATTAAAAATAGGTTGTTTATTTATGAGAATATTAAGAAAACTATTTGAAAACAATAAAAACTGGGCGAAAAACATAAAAGAAGCCAAACCTAATTTTTTTATGAAGCTGTCTAAACAGCAGAAACCAAAATATATGTGGATCGGCTGTGCTGACAGTCGTGTTCCTGCGACTGACATTGTCGGCCTGGATCCGGGTGAAATTTTTGTACACAGAAATATTTCCAACATTGTAGTTCACACAGATTTAAATTGCCTATCGGTGATTCAGTACGCTGTTGATGTATTGAAAGTTAAACATATAATTGTCTGCGGACATTATGGTTGCGGTGGTATAATCTCTGCTCTGAATAACGAAGAACATGGTTTAATTGATAATTGGCTTAGGCATATCAAAGATGTTTATCGCCTTTATCAATCAGAAATTGATGAATTAAAGACAGATAAAGAAAAAGCAGATTTATTATGTGAACTTAATGTTAAAGAACAGGTGAAAAATGTAACCCATACTACTATTGTTCAGCGCGCCTGGAAAACTGGACAGAGCCTATCTGTCCACGGGTGGATATACGGCATAGAAGACGGAATACTGAAAGATTTGAAAGTATGCTGCACAGAATGATATAGCCTTCAACAAAATTGAGTGATCTTTATAAGTATCAATCTGAGGCAAAGTAGGTTGTTGAGAATAGCAGTATTTTGTGCTATATTAAAACGTTATCTTTTTACATTTTTTTTAATAAAAAGATAACGTTTTTTTGGATACTAGAGATTTTTTTATCCGTTTATTGTTTTGTTTTTTTAATAAACCCTATACAGGATATACCAAAGTTTATCCTGTATATGCTTTTTATTGAACTATTGTTGAGTCCCAGAAATTACCTGTCATAATCATCATTGATATCATATTTAACGTGTCTTCATAATATTCACCTGAATGGTATGTTCTCACTGATTCATAAATATTATTCAGCCATGATTGTTGCTTTGCGCACATAGCCGCTACACCGAGTGGTGCTGTAAATGAAATTACGGAATAGTTTTCAAAAGGTGTCCCGTTCAGTTCATAGCCTGCATAAAAGTTGCTAATATTACCTGAAGTTGAAGATTCAGCCCAGTTAGAAATTTTTGCAGCAACAGCCTTTGATGTTATATCATTACTTAACAGTGCATCTATTCCAACCCTCATTGGAACACGGCATGCGTTATAAAAATATTTACCATCATTGTTGCTTTCAAGTACCTGGCCTGTGGCAGGATTGCCGTTTTGTATGAAATCAGGAACCAGTCCCGTTGTCGGACTATAGTTGCTTTGTATGTACTGTAGTTTTGACAGACAGGCATTTATTACATTCTCTTCCCAGTCACTGCCAGTAACGGCAGAGTCAAATGCTCTGAAGTTAGCCAGCATAAAATCAGAGGGCCTTGAAACGTTGTTCCAAGAAGCATCATTCTGACTTACCCAGTCGCCTAGGAACGGCAGATAAGTTGTATTAGAAATAGTCGCACTTCTGAGAGCGTTTATTATACTAACAGCTTTAGATTTATAATTTATTTTAGAACTGCTGCCCCATTGTTTATCTGCAATAAGAAGTGCATATGCTATATCTGCATCTCCGTCAAATGCACTGTCATTTCCGCTTTGATCCTGGAGGCTCCAATCCATAAAATTACTGTTAATTTCACTCGGCATAGTTTTTGCAAAGTAAAATAATCCATCGAATATATCTTTAGCATCAGGGTCATGTCCGGCCATTAGTGCCGCGATAATCATACCGTAGCCTTGTCCTTCAGACACGGTATTTCCATTGTAATTTACTCTATACATCTGTTTGCCGTTAATATCGGTGCCTGCGTCTACAAGATAGTTTTGTTTCCAGTAGTCATAGTAATTTTTAACATCATTGTCCATTGTGGACTGTGTGTAATTATCAGGCAGTATATGTGACAGCGAATAATTTACATGCTGTGGAAAAGCGTAGCTAGTGATAATATCGCTGTTGTTATCATCATCGTCTTCACTTGATGTAAAAGTATTATGTATTACATCAAGAAGTGGTGTAGTTACAGGAGCTTCTTTGAGCTTCCCACCGTAAGTATTAGTTACAGGGCCAACTTCCCAGTCTCCGGTTACATGCCATATGATAACTCCGCCTAATTCGTTTTCCATGACATAATCTGCTTTAAGTCCTACAGATTTTTCGTTGTCATAGCTTACAAATGAACTGCCGTTTACTGAATATGGAACTTTAGCTACATCATCCCAACCGTGAGTCCAGTCAGTAGTTTTCTGCTTGATATAGAAATAATTTGGCTGTTCAAAATATTTCCCCCAGGTGTCAAGGTCACTGGCTCTCTCGACCGGCCCGTCCGGATCTACCGTCATTTCTGTTTTCAGTGTAGGAGCGCCAAGGGACGCGGTACCGTTTGTAACAACACCTCTACCGTAGAAAGCAATTCCCATATTAATTTTTTCTGGATCTATATTTTTTACTTCAGTTAAATATCTGAATGTTGTATCCCATGAGAAAATTGAGTTATTTGACGGATATAAACTTGAGTTGTGTCCTGTATTATCAGACCATCCGCCGGCCATGTCATATGTCATCATATTATAATAATCCATATACATATCAAGCTGGGGCCATTCCAGGTTTTCCAGTTTATTTGGAGAACAGCTGAAGGCTGCGGTTAATAACTTATCCGGGCCGATTTCAGCTCTGATGTCACGCATTAGTGCAGTGAAATTAGCATAATCATCGTAAGAAGCATTCTCAATGTTCATGCCTGGATCGTTCGGATATTCCCAGTCAATATCTATACCATCAAAACCCATGTTTATCAGATATCTGCAGCTTTCAAGGAATTTTGCTTTTTTAATTGGATCTGCAGCCATTTCAGGAAAATGTTTGCACATACTCCATCCGCCTATAGATGCCATAAGTTTAACATTGTTTTCCTTACATAGCTTTATCAGTCCCGATGCTCCGCCATCTTTAGCTACTGGAATAGGCATTGTACCGCTAAGGCCGGTTATTGTATTATGCCAATTGGTGCCGTCTGAAACATATCCTGCGGCAGCAGCATCGCTATCAACACTCCATAAAAAATTAAGTTCACCAAATAAGAGCCAGAAGTCCCAACTGCTGTATTGATCACTATGCAGTAGATTATTCGGTTCCTGCACTGCACCGGTTTTATATATGTCCTTATTCCTATAATCCCCACTATGAAGCGATCCGTCCTTGGCAACACCAAAGAATGAATAGTTGAGTATTGTGTATTTGGAATAATCAATATTCAGTTGATTAGCTACACCCTGTTCAGGGTATCCATATTCTGCACCAAACCAGGGTTCCCATTGAGTTAAGTACCCTATGACCTGCTTTCTTGTAGTCGGTATTGTCCCTGGTGTTTTTACGATAACAGTAATAAGGCCTGTGCCTACTGCGCGTTCGTTATCTGTTGCAGTAACCATAATGCTATGAGTTCCGTAGTCAGACGGAGTCCATAAAGCAGTAGTTCCACTAAATTCATTTCCGTCCACACTGATGCTAACACTTTCTATAGTTCCGTCTGAATCCAGTGCATTAACAGATATATCTATCGGCGATAGAGTATCCTGTGTTATTGTTGTATTATCTGTTGGTGATGTGAATGCTACAGTAGGCGGTACGTTTGGCAGCGGTGTAGTTCTTTCCATAAACTCTACGCTGATTGTATGATTAGAACTAACATCACTGAAAGTATATGCAGTCAATGTTCCCTGAGAAACATTATCTACTTTTACATCTTTTACTGCACTGTTGGAGTCAGGTGTCATTGTGAATGTCTGAGTCAGGCCTTCCTCAACAGTTGTTTCGCCATTAGGAGTTATTGTACCGTTTCCTGAACTGCTGCCTCCCTGTGTTATGCTTTCCCAGCCACGTGGATAATTTGATGGTGACCAGGCATTATTGTCAATAAGTGATTCATAAGCGCTACCGTTAAAAGTAACTTTATCTCCACTCATGTATACTGAGCCAGCCATTGGTTGTACAAATACTGGATAGCTAATGCTATCACCTGTATTTACAATACTTGCCGTAATTGTATAAGTATTAGTTATTGGATCATTATTAACAGTAACCGTTATTGTTGCTGTATCTGTAGCACTATCTGCATCACTGACTGTATAGTTAAAAGTATCTGTTCCAGTAAAACCTGCATTAGGTGTATACAGTATTGACGAAGATGTAATGCTTGCTGTGCCGTTTTGCGGGGTATCTACTGCAGATATACTTAAAGTATCTCCATCTGCATCAGTATCATTAGCCAGCACGTCTATTGTAACAGCAGTGTCCT
>CAZGAI010000151.1:0-7933 GCA_964523175.1 uncultured Victivallales bacterium
AAAGCTGTAATAGTTACAACAGGATATAAAAATTGAACCAGGAATAAAGTTTTTTTAATTTATCCATTAGTGAGCTTCACGTTATGAACCATTTAATAGGAGAATCAGTGGATACAATTTATAACTTTTTGATGGAGCTAGACAAGCTAAAAAGTGTCTCCCGACAGGCTTATATTTCTGATCTTTCGCGGAATGAAAACTCCGCTGAGCATAGTTGGCACCTTGCTTTAGCTATTCTAACGCTTAAAGACGAGTTTGATATTGAAATCGATATTAGCAAAACTATCAAAATGGCACTCGTTCATGACATATGTGAAATAGGTGCAGGCGATATCTCTGTTTATGATCCGGAAAGGTCTAATAAAGAAAGAGAAGAAAGAAAATATATAGGTAAGTTGTCAGACACTCATTTAACTTTTATATCTGAGATAAAATATCTTTGGGAGGAATACGAAGAGCAATCTACAAAGGAAAGTCGATGGGTAAAAGTTGTCGATCGCCTTTTGCCTTTTATGATGAACCTGAATACTGATGGTAAATCCTGGAAGGAGCAAGGCATCAGGAAAAGTCAAGTTATACAAATTAATAAAGTAGTCGCAGTAGAAGCTCCAAAGGTGTATAAGTGGATGCTTTTACAAATTGAAAAAGCTGTTGAAAAAAAATGGCTAATCAATTCATAATAAAATCATTTCAACTAACTGGCTTTTCACTTTTACTCAAATCCATTAGCTGAATTAAAAAATTATATGAAATGAAAAAAATTATATGAAATGAAAAACATGAACGGAATGATAATAGTACTGGGTTCGCCAAACGATGATAACGGGAATTTATCCTCAATTGCAATTGAAAGATGTAATCAAGCAATAAAAGAGTATTGCTTACATAATGACTACAAGATTTTGCTAACAGGTGGCTATGGAGAACATTTTAATCGAACAAATAAACCACATGCATTTTATACAAAAAAGTATTTAATCTCGAATAAAATTCCAAATGAAGAAATATTGTTATCTTGCAGCAAAACAGAATTGCCGGAAGAAGATTTAACACATATAAAAGATCATGAAGTTAAATCATTATATAAATTAAAATCAGTTAACAAATAACACTCTTAATATTTGCTTGTTCTCTGCCGTTGTTCTCTGAACTTCTATCTGGGGCATAAAATATAGGATAGGTCGCCCCGAAAAAATAAGAGATCAAAGATATAATTAGTAGGACCCAAAATAGAAGAAATAATTAAAATACCTATTACAAATAGTTATGCTGATGGCCCGGATGATGCTCTAAGAGAAAGCAGTAAACGATATTATGATAATATCTTATCTTGCAAAGATATAATTTTAAACTTTGGTCCAATTTATCACCTTACAGAAAAAAAGGATAGAATCTTGTTGCACCGTAAGATAGGAACAATATTAAAACCAGCAGGTTGCTATTTTATTTCCTTTATTTCCAGGTTCGCAACACTCATTGATGGTTATAGAAAAGATATAATGTCAGATGAAGAATATGTTAATATTGTAAAACAGGATATTCAACACGGACAGCATAGAGGAAGTAAAGATAAAAAAAGGTATTTTACTGATTCATATTTGTATTTGCCTGAAGAGATGAGCTTAGAGCTAAATAAGCTTGATTTTAAAAATATTGAACTCTTCTCTTTGGAAAGTTTTAGTTGGATATTAAGCTCACTAAATAAAATTCTTGAAAATAAAATTCAAAAACAATTATTATATGATCTGATAAAGACAATTGAGCAAGAAAAGAGCTTGTTAGGATTTAGCCCACATATACTAGCAAAATGCAATAAATAAACTGTATAACCAATAGATTTTCTTAATTTTTTTGTTACCCGCAAAAGGCAATAAGAGATCATAGGCACTTTGAAAGGAAAAATGAATAAACAAGAACTGGCAAAAGCAATATATGAAATTTCAAATATTAAAGGTAACTTCACTTTACGTTCCGGAATGAAATCAACAGAATATTTTGATAAGTATCTTTTCGAATCAGATCCAACTATTCTAAAAGAAATTGTAGTTAAATTTGTTGACCTACTTCCTAAAGAAACTGGAATATTAGCTGGTCTGGAAATGGGAGGAATTCCTTTATCCACAGCTTTGTCATTAGAAACCGGAATAAAAACTTTGTTTGTAAGAAAACAGGCTAAAGAATACGGAACATGCAAATCTGCTGAAGGTGGAGAAATAGTAGGGCAGGATATTGTAATAATTGAAGATGTTATTACTTCAGGCGGCGCTGTTATTAATGCAATTAATGATCTAAAAAATAAAGGTGGAAATATTCTTTGTGTGCTTAGCGTTATTGATAGAGAAGCATCAGGAAAAGAGAATATAGAAAAACTAGGAGTAAAGCTATTTTCATTATTTACTAAAAGTGAACTAGATAAAACAAAGTCATAACCAGTAGATGCTCGACTACTGAATTTTAACTTTATGATAAAAAAGATGATAAAAAAAACAATAAGTAACGATATAGATAATATTTATTCTTTATACAAAGCTACGGCTTCAGTCCCTGGAGGACTAGCGAGGTATCAAGATGAAATAACTGCTGAATATATTAACGATTTTGTTTCGAGAAGTATGAGTAGAGGCTTATCTTTGGTGACAGAAATAGATGGTAGGATAGTTGGAGAGTTGCATGCTTATAAACCGGGAATAAAAGTATTTAATCATGTTTTGTCTGAACTAACTATTTGTATCCATCCAGATTACCAAGGTAAAAAGTACGGAAAAAGACTATTTCTTGAATTCATGAAAATTGTTAAAAATGAGATGATGGAAATTAAGAGAATCGAATTAATAGCTAGAGAAAGTAATAGAAAGGCTATAACTTTTTATCAAAGTTTAGGTTTTGAAATTGAGGGTTGCCTGAAAAACCGAATAAATGGAATCTTCAATAAATTAGAAAATGATATCCCAATGGGATGGATAAGAAAACCATAACAAATCATTTCAATGAACTTTAATACCACTCGGCCGCTGAATTTAAAATTAGAGGTAAAATAAGGATTATAAGCATGACAAAATTAAACCCTAAATCTGTGATTAAAACTTGGGTAAATATTTTCAATAAAGGAGATGCTGAAACATTGGCATCACTTTATCATGAAGACGCAATGAATCATCAAGTTGCAAATACTCCGGTCAAAGGGATAAAGGCTATCAAAGAAATGTTTAGTAGAGATTTTTCAGAAGCAAACATGACCTGTATCATTGAAAACCTTTTTGAAGACGGAGAATGGGCTATATTAGAATGGAAAGACCCACTTGGGTTACGAGGTTGTGGTTTTTTTCATGTTATTGATGGAAAAATTAAATTCCAACGAGGTTACTGGGATAAATTAGGTTTTTTACGGCAGCAAGGACTTTCATTGCCAACTGAATAATAGCTTTTCTTAATTATTTTTGCTCCCTGCCGTAGTTTTATGAACTTCTGCCGTCGCTTTCTGCTATGGCGGATAAAATGACGGACAGGCCGCTGCAAAATATAAGAGATCAAAAATATAAGATTTAAAAATGAAAATAATTAAAAAAGGAAGTATCAAAATGATAAACAAAATTAAAACAAAAGTTAGCAGAAAAGTAAGACCTGTTTTTATTATAGGTTTCTTCTTATTAATTACTTTATTTGTAGCTGGATGTAACAATGCATCACATTATGGAGGATACTGAACCTATCACAATAATTCACAGAATCCAGTCCCGTATCAAGATGTAAAACTATAAAATAACAAACCATTTAAATATAATAAATAATGGGAATATGAAAAGATGCCTAATGTAATATTTGAACCAATCTCATTAGCAGGGATACAATTCAAGAACAGAATTATACGTTCAGCAACTCATGAAGGGATGGCCGATGAAAGAGGTTTCCCGACGGAACAACAGAAAAATCTTTATGTTCGTTTGGCTAAAGGAGGTGCCGGAGCAATAATTACCGGATATGCAGCTATTCAGCCTGACGGGAAAAGCAGCCTGTATGCTATGTCGATGATTGATAACAATGACTGTATTCCGAAATACAGAGAAATAGTTGATGCTGTTCATGAATATGATACTCCAATAATAATGCAGATAGCTCATTGCGGAAGACAAACTCGTTCAAAAACAACTGGCTTTCAAACTGTTGCTCCTTCAGCTATACGCGATGGACTGTATAATGAAGATATTCCCAAAGAATTATCTGATGATGAAATTAATGAAATCATTGATAATTTCGTTTCGGCTATTGTTCGGGTTAAACAAGCAGGGTTTGACGGAGTTCAGCTTCATTTAGCACATGGTTATTTGTTAGCAGAATTTTTATCATCCTACACTAATCAACGAAAAGACTGTTGGGGTGGCTCAACTGAGAATAAATATCGAATAATAGATGAGATATTCAAAAGAGCGAAAAAAAAGGTTGACGATTATCCTATTTTTGTAAAATTGAATGCGTACGATAGTCGTAAAAATGGAATGAAAATTAATGAAGCTGTTCTGATATCTAAAATGTTAGAGAAATCAGGGTGTGCAGCAATTGAAGTTTCCTGCGGAGTTTTTGAAGATGGCCTATCTACCATACGTGGAAAAAAATTACCCATAGAAGCGATAATGGAGTATAATTATAAATTTAAAAAATTACCCAAATTTATTAAAACTATTTCAACCCCGATTCTAAAAACATTTATGAAACAACCAACGCCGCTACTAAAATATAACCTTGATTGTGCTATGCAAATTAAAAAATCTATCAGTATTCCGGTAATTGTAGTTGGAGGAATAAATAACATTGATGATATCAATTTGATTATTAAGAATAAAAATATTGACCTTGCTTCAATGAGCCGCCCTTTTATTATCGAACCTAATATTGCAAACAAATTTCAAAAAGGAAAACAGGCAAAATCAAAATGCATCATGTGTAATTACTGTGCAATAATAGGTGAGGAAAAGCAATTGAGATGCTATTATGGGAAACTACCATAGTCTGGATTCATTTGGAAGGTTCTTTTACTACGAAGTTTACTGAAAGAAAAATTCTGAGTAATATATTCTTGATATGTATTTTATAAACAAGACTATTGACATATTCAAAATTATTAGCTAATATGAATATATTGTCGGTAGGTATTTTAAACAACTTATTTTGTAAAGGAAAGAAAATGAAGAAGCTCTTAGTTTTGTCCGCAGCAGTTATTGGGATTTCAATTTTATTTGCAGGTTGTTCCAGTTTACCGGAGCATGTAAATTTGACTGGTAAATGGAAGTATACTTATGGCAATGATGATAAAGGTACCATGACACTGAGTCAACAGGATAGTAATATTACTGGTACCGCAAACAATATGGATGCACAATATCAAATTACAGGTAAAGTTATTGGCAGTACATTTAGTTATGAAGGAAAAAGCGATAAAAATGTATACACAGCTAACTGTACAATAATTTCATCTAATGAATTTGAAGGAAGTTATAATACAACGACAGGTGGTAGCGGAAAAATTGAAGCTGAAAGGCAATAGAAAGTATTTTTCATTGTATCAAATTTGATATTGCTGAAAAAATAATTTATTAAGTCATAAAAAACAGCTGCATGAGAAATGTTTGCTGTTTTTTTGTTTAGTTTGTACCGGTTTTTAAACTTATACGGCATAAATACTTCATTCAAATATAATGTGTAAAACAGCTAATATTTAAGTTAATCGCTTTCTTGATACGAACTCGAATTTTGTCAACAAAACTATTGACATATATAAAATTATTAGCTAATATAAAAGTATTAATGTTATCTTTTGTAAAAATACAATTTATAAAAAAATATTGAAGGAGAAGAAATGAAGAAACTCTTAGCTTTGGCGGCAGCAGTTCTTGGGATTACAATTTTAGTTGCCGGATGTATCAGTTTACCGAAACACGTAAACCTTTCGGGCAGCTGGGAATATAGTTATGGTATAGACCTCCAAGATAAAGGCAGCATAACGCTTAGTCAAAATAATACAAGTGTTACCGGCATTGCTAACAATGTGCATGGACAGTATAAGATTACAGGAAAAGTTATTCGTGATATATTTTGTTTTGAAGGAAAAAGTGATAAAGATGAATTTGCTGCTAACTGTTCTATAACTTCAGGTAATGGATTTGAGGGTACTTATAATTCAATATCTGGTATCGCTGGAAAAATTGATGCTCACAGAAAGTAAAAACATATTTAGTTAGTTTAAAAATACAGGAACCCGTTTTTCATATTATTGATATTCAGTAATAATAAATTTTGTGTAGAAAGGTATACCGTAAACGGTAGCGTATTATCGCTTCGCTTTGCCGCATTTAAAGCTAAAAGTTAAGATCTTTACCGAGAAAGTATAAAACTATGACACTGATTAGCAAATTATCTTTTAAAGATGTTGTTGAATTGCAAAACAAAATAAAGAAAATAGAAGATAACCATTATACATTGGCAGGTGCTGCACAGGAATATATGTCAATTTTATTTGATGAATTAAAAGAATCCATTATTCTGACCCGACTTTTTGCTACGATTCCTTATGCAAACCTCCCAAAACGAAATAAAGAATTTGTAATGGATCTAGCCAGTTCAGGTGGTATTTCAGATAAAATAAAAGATGATACACTTATTTTGTCCTTATTGGCGAGTCGTGGAGTAAAGCCTGAATGGAACGATCCATGCAATTCTATTGGACATGTGGGGATTCCTCTTGCTTCCTCAGATTTTATTGATAAAATACCAATGATGTCGCGCCTATTGAATCAATTAGGGGCAGGAATTGATTGGATTGAAGAGAAAGATACGAAATTAGTGGCCCAGGTATTTAAAAGTATTAGTGGAGTATTTTATGTTGAGAATGCTGAAACTGAGGTAGATAATAAAGGCCGTAAGATAATTGTGGCAGAAAACTTTGTTAGAGATGAAAAAGTTAAAACAGTTTTTGGTATTGGCGGATGCTATGTTGGAACTTCATTATTTTTTACTAATATTATTTTTTTGCGGGAGCACATAGAAAAAGAAATGGCAGAGCAATTTATGCATCAAGCAAGCAAATTCAAAATCGCCACAATGGGACATGTTGTGACAGGAAAAATATTTGATTAATTTTGAGTATAGGAATTTACTTTTAACTTATTGATATACAAAAATATCATATTTGCTCTTTATAAAGAAAAAGGAAAAAAGTGAAGCTTAGGAATTTAGTTTGTAGTATCTCATTGACTATTATATTATCTGGTTGCTATAACTTAAAAAAGGTTAAAGTTAATGATAAAACAAGTTTTAAATATAAAATATCAGTTAGTCATGATAGAGTTTTCAATTCAAATCTCCCTAAATACACCTATAAAATAAAAAAGATTTATAGGCAGCCTGGTTCTAATTGGTTTGTTCAAGGATTATTTTATGATAAAGGCAGCATCTATGTAAGCTGTGGGCTTTGGGGAAAATCAAAATTAGTTAAATGGAGCCTTAGCGATAGTAAAGTTATAAAATCCTTAAATCTAGATGATAAATATTTTGCTGAAGGTATAACCGTACTGGACAATAAGCTTTATCAGCTTACCTATAAAAAGCACATTTGTTTTATATATAACCTTGATACTCTGAAAATGCTGGATTCATTTAAGTATTATTCTGATGGCTGGGGTTTAACTAATGATGGTAAATACTTATTAAGAAGTGACGGAAGTAATTTAATCTATACCATAGATCCTGATACTTATAAAATAACAAAAACTATTTATGTTCATGACAATGTGGGTCCTGTGAATAATATAAATGCAATGGATTACATAAATGGCAAAATATATGCTAATATATATTTCACTCCGTTTATAGCAGAAATATCTCCCGATAATGGTATGATAACTGCATGGATATCATTAGAAGGAATAAATGTTAATGAATA
>CAZGAI010000152.1:0-7902 GCA_964523175.1 uncultured Victivallales bacterium
AAAATGAAATCAGATTGGAATTTAGTGCGAAATATTTCTAATTCTTAGGAGCTGACTATTAATGCTATGTTCATGCAGAAAAAGTATCTATAAATTATATGATAAGTGTTATTTTTGGTAAAGATAAATTCTGCATCATCTATGTAAAAATGAATATATAAAGCTGTAGTATGCGCTGTATTGTAAGATATAGATGAAGATTAAACTCAGATTATTGGGCGGATTTTGCCCGCAACGCAAAAACAATTGAATTTCTTGCCTTTGGTTCTTAGTTTTACAAACAGCTGACATTTATCCATCGTAGTCTTGTGACTGTGAGTATGCAGTAGGAGCTAACAGCAGTTATTCTAATTTTAGGAATATTTTTATAATAGAAGTAAAAAAAACTTAAAATAATCAGAAACTTAGTAGTTAATTACTATAAATTAGCCTTTAAATTCAGGATGGTGTTTAAGGTATTCTTGAAACTCCCCCGATTCTCTTCTATCAATATCCAACCAGCGACGATGTTCCCATAACCATTGTTCAGGGCACTCAGTAACAATTTTTTCAAACTCATTGTTGATCAGCTGTGTTATGGCTTGAATGTCTTTTTCTTTGTTCCCGCTTGGTGTAACAGTGAGAGGGCCGCGTATTATCATTTCAAAATGGAACTTATTGTCCAGTCTTCTGGAAACTATTAGAACAATAGGTGCTCCTGTTTTTAGGTGCAATTGTGCGGGAGAACCATGTGTCTTTGTGGGATGAGAAAAAAACATAGTGTCTACACCATCACCTGCATATTGGTCAACTAATATGCCTAGGGCTCTTTTTGCTCTTAAGCTTTTAAGTAATTTTTTTACTACACCGTCTTTAGAAAAACCTTTACCGCCGTATGCATTTCTCTTCTCAAAAATATATTTATCCAACTTAGGGTTATCAAGATGACGGCCAATACTGTCCAGCGGGCGGAAAAATAGAGAAATACTTAGTCCGTGAACTTCCCAGTTACCATAATGAGCACTTGCAACGATAGTGCCATTTGGATTTTGTAAAGCTTCCATGGCCTCTTTGGAAATTGTAAAGGTTACATGGTCTTTAACTGTTTGGGGGTTTAATAGTTGATCCAGTTTTACAATTTCGACAGCAACTTTACCAAGGTGAACAAAATTTGACAATGCGATTTTTCTTGCTTTTTTATAATCAGTTGTTATCCCAGCATGCATAATATGGCTTATTGTACGCTTTCGATGTTTTGCGTCTACGAGGAATAATACTCTACTAATTATACCTACAATAAAGTAGGCTAGAGATAAAGGAACAAGTTTACCTAGAAATATTCCGAGTCTGGCACCATAATATTCCAAGTTTACCATTAAAAAGTTTTTCTTGATATGAGCCATAATTGTTACTTTCTTGATAATTACTTAAGTTTATTGCGCAAATTACTGTATTGTTCATAATTTTTGCATTGATTGATTAGGTTATGGTTTTAATTTTTTATAGAGCTCTTTAAATTCCGAAAAAGATTTTTTATACCTAAGTAAATCTTCAGTTTGGAATGTTTTTACGACTCTATCTCTATGCCTACGCATAGCTGGTTCTGCCATCTCAATGAGTTCATTAGTATTATGGCAAATATTTAATTCACTGTTTGCGAATATTTCATCAGTTGTTCTAAATTGAGAAGCAATTTCACTGCCAATGAAATTACTCAACTGCTTTTCTTCCTGAAAGAGAATCATTTCATGAGTGACCAGTGCATATGCAGCCTGGATTGTGTCTTTCAATAACATCAGATACTGGGCAATAGGGTCTGCTGTCTTTTCCGGTGCCGATGCTGGGATAGATTTTTTCGCCTGGATAGCAGTCTCAAGCAATTTTAATATATTTTTATAAATATGACTTCGCTGTTCATCAGTATGTGAAAATAAATTATCTGTGAACAGGTTTATTGCCTGATCATATGCAGCGTCGTGTTTTGCTGTAAGTGCTGGAGCATTCATTCCTGTCAGATGATTCTGCTTTTTGTCTGTGTTGAACTTATATTTTTTTTTTATTAATGGAATCATAACTCTTTTTTATAAATGTGTTAAAGGAGGTTGGCCTAGTGGATACACATTAAAGCCAATAGCGTGTAAAGCTTTATGATCGAGAATATTTCTTCCATCAAAAATAAATGCAGGTTTTTTCATTGATATGAATAATTTGTTATAGTCGTATTCTTTAAATTCCTTCCATTCTGTCATAACTAATATTGCATGTGTATCTTTACATGCTGAATAAGGGTTATTGCAATATTCTATATCTGCATCAACATCTGCAAGATCAATTTTCGCATTTTTAAGAGCTTCTGGATCATAAATTGCCAGTTTTGCATGTTCCTCAGCAAGTAGCTTAGAAACATAAATAGCAGGGGATTCGCGAGTATCACCTGTATTGGCTTTAAAAGCAAAGCCAAAAAGAGTAATTTTTTTGCCTGCTAATGTGTTGAACATATTCAGAACGACTTTATGGACAAAACGTTTTATTTGGAATTCATTCATTATTACGACCTGTTCCCAGTATCTGGCTACTTCAGGAAGATTATAGTGTTCACAAAGGTATACAAGGTTAAGAATGTCTTTTTTGAAACATGACCCACCAAATCCTACACTGGAGTTTAAAAACTTTGAGCCTATTCTGCTATCCATGCTTACAGCTTTGGAAACTTCTTGGACATTTGCATCAGTTTTTTCACAAAGAGCTGAAATACTATTAATAGAAGATATTCTTTGAGCAAGTATTGCATTAGCAACCAGTTTAGTCAATTCGCTGCTCCATACATTTGTAGTAATAATCTTATCTCTAGGAACCCAATTGGCATAAATATCTACTATTTTTTGAAGTGCACATTGCCCTTCATCTGTTTCCATAGCTCCAATTAATACTCTATCAGGTGTCTCTAGGTCTCTAATAGCAGTGCCTTCTGCAAGGAATTCCGGATTTGAAAGTACTTCAAACTTGAGCCCTTTTTTATTAGAGCGCAAAATTCGACTCATAGCTTCGGCTGTTTTTACAGGGAGAGTGCTTTTTTCCACAACAATTTTATCATGTTCAGCCTGTTCAAGAATATTTCTAGCCGTTAATTCCCAATATTGGAGGTTTGATGCTTTACCTGCGCCTTCGCCAAACGTTTTTGTCGGAGTATTTACGCTTACAAATATTATATCGGCTTCTCTAATAGCTGAATTTATATCTGTAGTATAAAAGAGATTTTTGCCTCTTACACGTTTAACTACTTCCAATAAGCCGGGTTCATAGATTGGAAGATCGTCTGATTCCCATTCTTTTATTCTCTGTTTGTCGATATCAGCGACAATAATTTTGTAATCAGGGCATTTATCAGCAATTACAGCCATAGTGGGTCCGCCTACATAGCCGGCACCAATGCATAAAATAGTACTATTTATTTTCATAACTGGTCTTTCGCCATAAATTTTAATAAAAAATAATCTAACTCTATAAAATGAATCAATTCCCCAACTTTTCAATATAGTTTATAACTAGTTTATGCTAATATCCCTAAAAAATATGTTTGAATGTTGTTCACTTTTATAGGAATACTCAGATGAAATTAATATTTGAAATAGACTTTATTAATAAAATAATGATATCTATTATTGTGTCTATCTGTTTTCTCCATTATATTTAAAACAATAACCGCTACTTTTTCTAATATTTTTTAGATCTTTAAACTAAAATTAATTCAAGTTAAACGCCTTATCTGGCTGATTAACAATATAATTTCAGGAGAAATATGACTGAGGAAAAAATTAATACGCAAAAATGGTTCTGGATTTTTTGTTCTCTTCATGTATTTTTATGGACAGTGATACCCACTATTTTCTTTCCCACGCTTTATGGGGATACAGTGGAAAGTATAGCATGGGGTTATCAATGGCAGTGGGGTTATACTAAACATCCGCCACTTGCTGCGTGGATTGCTGCCTTTGCTGCAAATATCGGTCCTTTCACTGAATTTCAGATTTATCTTATTGCTTCTTTATTAACTGTTCTAACGTTTTGGGCTATTTGGAAACTTGCAGGAAAAATCCTTACTCCGGGTAGAGCACTAATTGCTGTTTTGCTGCTTGAAGGTGCCATTTATTACAATTGTTATAGTGTTTATATCGACCCTGATATGGTTCAACTTCCTATTTGGGCCCTGATAGCTTTGACATTTTATATTGCCTTGAAAGGCGAAAAAATATATCAATGGCTTTTGGTTGGGTTTTTCTGCGCGTTAGCTGTTTATGCCAAGTACCAGGCCATGCTGATATTTATTCCTATGTTTGTTATTAGTTTGGCCACAGTTGAAGGAAGAAAAAATTACCTTAAACCTGGTATTTATTTGTGTTTTATTTTCTTCCTGATAATAATAGCACCTCATTTCATTTGGGCATACTTTAATAATTTTCCTGCAATCAATTACGCTTATGATGCAACTCATGGCATGAATGCCGCTGCCAGGTTTACATTTGGGCAAAGCCTGTTTTCAAGCTTGAATTTTTTACTTGCACAGATTGGTTTTTGTGTATTATTAATACTGTTAACTTTGACCTTTCTTTTTGTAAAACGTGATAAAGCTTACAGTGTTGGTTCATTTAACAAAAGGTATATTTTAATATTAGGTTTAGGTCCTCTAGCTGTTGCAATGCTCTACCCCATAATAGCTAGAAGTGAGGTTTTACCACGATGGGGATGGTCAATTTTTTCGCTGATAGGAATCATTTTTATATCTTTTATTAAACCGACTGTAACTAAAAAAGTCTTTTACAGATTTGCGAAACAGCTTTTTGTTGTAATATGTTTTATTGCGCTAAGTTATTGTATCTTTTATGGCTACTGGTTTTCTTATGTTAATGGTAATTATAGAAATTGGAATTTATTTCCTAGTAAAGCTATAGCAGAGAAGGTAACAGATATTTGGGATGAACACTATAAAACCCCTTTGAAATATATCGCTGGCTCACATTATCTAATAGTCGGAATTACCGTCTATTCCAAAGATCACCCAATACCTTATTTAGACTGGAATGAAAAAGAAGCCCTATGGATGAATGTAACTGATATGCGAAAGGATGGGGCTATGTTTGCATGGTGGGTAGATGGACTGGATACTGGTTCAGATGTAAAACTGATACCTGCTGTTAAAAAGCGTTTTCCCAAAGCTCAGATGTTAGGAGTGTATCGTTTCAAAAAAACAGGAATACCCAAAGACAATCGACCCATATTAAAAAACTGGATAGAAAACAATTATCCAGACTGGCTTGAAAATCCTCTCATCAATCAATTTTTTCCGAATTATCCTCCCTATGTAGATATTGGTATTGCAATATTACCTCCTGGCTCGAAAGGATAAAGAATGAAGCTGAATATAGGCTGTATAAATAGACAATAGAATTAAAAGTAAATAAAAATTAGTTTTAATAGGAGAAATAATGAGAACTCCAGGCATTATGCCGCCTTGTATTATTCTATGTGGCGGAATGGGCACTAGGCTCAGAGATGTAACTGAATTATTGCCAAAACCAATGGTTCCGGTTGGGACACAACCGATTATCTGGCATATTATGAAGACATATGCTCATTATGGTGTTAATAGATTTATTTTGTGTTTAGGATATAAAAGAGAAGTTTTTATCGATTACTTTCTCAATTACCATGAACGCTCTACGGACATTACAATAAAAATAGGAAAAAACAGAGATATAACTTATCACAATTCACACGGAGAGGAAGGGTGGGAAGTTACACTGGCAAACACAGGTCTCAAATCACAAACTGGCGGGAGGCTGTATCTAGCTTCGAAATATCTGGAAGACAAAGATGAAGATTTTTTCTTTACTTACGGTGATGCAGTTGCTGATATTGATATAAAAAAATTATATGATTATCATAAACAGGAAAATAAAGACATTACGGTATCTGCAGTCCATCCTGCAGGCCGCTTTGGTGTTATGAGAGTAAAAGATAATAATGTAGAAGGATTTCACGAAAAGCCGCAAACTGAAAAAGGCCTAATAAACGGTGGTTTTATGGTTCTGAAAAAAACTTTTATAAAAAAATATATGTGTGCCGATCAAATGCTGGTGTTCGAAGTTAATCCAATGAAAATTGCAGTCAGCGAAAAACAGATGTCCGCATATCTTCATAAAGGCTTTTGGCAATGCATGGACACACAGCGAGAACACCAGTTGTTAAATAACTTGTGGGATGAAGGCAATGCACTCTGGAAAGTTTGGGAATAAACCTAAAAAGTTTTAGGTTATCATTATTGGCAAAGTTAAAAGTATTATCATATATTATTACAATAATTATAATTACTACCCAGAATAATCTTACAAATGAAAGATAACTTAAAACTTTTTTTCGGAGTTTACAAAGGGCAAAAAGTTTTTGTCACTGGCCATACTGGTTTTAAGGGTTCCTGGCTAACTTACTGGTTAAAGCAAATGGGTGCTAAGGTATACGGTTATGCTCTTCCTCCTCCTACAAAACCAAATCATTTTGAATTATTAGAATTGGATATCAAATCAGAAATTGCCGACATCAGAAATTTAAATAATTTAAAAACTGCTCTTGGACAGTTTGAACCTGACATAGTTTTTCATCTCGCGGCACAACCGCTAGTTCGACTTTCCTATGATACACCTGTAGAAACGCTGGAAACCAACATAATGGGAACTATTAATGTATTTGAGGCATGCCGGCACACACCGTCAGTTAAATCTATCGTGAATATTACCAGCGATAAATGTTATGAGAACAAAGAATGGATCTGGGGTTATCGTGAAAATGACCCTATGGGTGGACATGATCCGTACAGTGCGTCAAAAGGCTGTGCCGAGCTGATTGCAAATTCTTATAGAAATTCTTTCTTTAATAATGAAAAATATGGTAGAGAACATAATACATTATTAGCAAGCTGCCGTGCCGGAAATGTTATAGGGGGCGGAGACTGGGCTCAGGATAGACTTATTCCTGATATAATGAAAGCTGTCAGCCGAGGAACAATCGTAGATATTAGGAATCCACATGCTACACGTCCATGGCAGCATGTGCTTGAACCATTAAGTGGTTATCTCCAAATCGGCCAAAAACTCCTTGAAGGGAAAGTTGATCTTGCAGAGGGGTGGAATTTCGGCCCCGGAGATCAGGGCGCGATTACAGTCAGAAAAGTTGTAGAAAATATTAAGAAATACTGGCCTAAAATAAATTATAAGCTGGCAGGCATCAAAGACGCGCCGCACGAAGCGGGCCTACTGAAACTTGACTGTTCAAAAGCACATAGTAAACTGAAATGGAATGAAGTATGGAATAGTCAACAGACTTTTAAAAAAACTGTTAATTGGTATAAAAACTATTATGAAAACGGAAAAATAAATACTGAAGAAGATCTGAATTCATATATTCAAGATGCTAAAAATAAAAACCTAGAATGGACAAAATAGTTTTAACCACTAATCTTCACTGAACAACACTTATAGAAAAAAGTAATTATAAGTGTAAATAAGTGGTTTAAAGAGGTAATTATGAGTAGATCTGAAAAAATTAAACAAGAAATATTTGATAAAGTCAAAGAATATTATAAACTGGTTCACAAACCGAAACAGAACGACGAATTTATTCCCGGTAAATCAAGAGTTAACTACGCGGGACGTGTTTTTGATGAAAATGAAATGTTAAATCTTGTTGATTCTTCATTAGAGTTCTGGTTGACATACGGAAGATATTCACGTGATTTTGAAAAAAAACTGGCAGAATATCTAGACACTAATTACGTTTTTTTAGTAAATTCAGGGTCTTCTGCAAATCTCCTGGCTTTTATGGCGTTAACTTCGCCTTTATTAAAAGAACGAAAAATTAATCGGGGTGACG
>CAZGAI010000153.1:0-7891 GCA_964523175.1 uncultured Victivallales bacterium
ACGTTGAATGTAACGAGATGATTTTCGGAACGATGAATGATACCAGAAAATACAAAAATCTTATTAACTATCCTCTGATATCTGCATTAGTAACTGATAGAAAGAACAGCTATCTGGATATTAAAGATGCTGCAGCCCTAACAGTGCTTGGGGAAGCTCATGAAATTAAGGAAAATATTAAAATGCATGCTGACTCATTCATATCAAAGCATCCATATATGGAAGACTTTATTAATACTCCTAACTGCGCTTTATTCATGGTTAAAGTAGAACGATATATACTTGTAGAAAACTTCCAGAATGTGTATGAATTTGTTTTATGAAAAAAACAGAAACCACAGCATGTTTAAAACATGTAAAGTTGGGAGTCAGCTCATGCCTTCTTGGAGAAGAAGTCAGATTTGATGGACAGCACAAACTGGACAGATATCTGAGAGATTGTCTCGGTAGTTTTGTCGAATGGATGCCTGTGTGTCCTGAAGTTGAAAGCGGTATGCCCGTTCCCCGAGAAGCCATGAGCCTTAACGGTAATAAAGATAGTCCTGAATTGTTGACAATCAGAACAGGCAAAAATCTTACTGGCATGATGAAAAGCTGGATTGACAAAAGACTCTCTGAACTTGAAACTGAAAATCTCAGTGGTTTTATTTTTAAGAAAAAATCTCCGAGTTCTGCATTGTACGATGCTAAAGTTCATAATGAAAAAGGCTTTCCCTATGCGAAATCTCCAGGTTTATTTGCAAAGGCATTTACTGAGAAGTTTCCACTGATTCCGGTTGAAGATGAAGGACGTTTGCATGATCCGGGATTAAGGGAAAATTTTATTGAACGTGTTTTTGTCTATTTTAGATGGCAGGAGATGCTTGGTTTAGGAAACTCAAAAAACCGTCTTTCAGAGTTTCAGCGCAGACATAAACTTATAATTATGGCACACTGTCCTTCCAAAACATCTGTCCTTGGTAAAATGGCAGCTGAATCAGATTCAGCTTTAGTGCAGGAAGAATATATAAAAATACTTATGATGGAACTAAAAAAACAAGCAACAGTCAAAAAACATGTCAACGTTCTTCAGCACATACTGGGATATTTTAAAAAAGATCTTTCTGCATGGGAAAAAGAAGAGATTCTCAATATTATTGAACACTATCATAAACAACTTGTTCCACTGATAGTACCCCTGACACTTTTAAAACATTTTATAGCCAAATATAATAAAGAGTATCTGAAAGATCAGCATTACATTTATCAGCATCCGGCTGAATTGAAACTTAGAAATCATGCATGATAAATAGAGAGGGAATTTAAATGAATCTTCCATTTAAAAAAATATTACCGATTAGCCTGTTATTATTATTGTTTCTTTTAGTATCCTGTACCGGCATACCTAAAGGAGTTGAGGCTGTAAAAAATTTTGACGGCAAAAGATACATGGGAAAGTGGTATGAAACAGCAAGGCTGGACCATAGTTTTGAAAAGGGTTTGGATAATGTTTCCGCTGAATATTCAGAATCAGTTGCAGGTGGAATTACTGTACTTAATAAGGGATATGACTTTAAGAGAAAAGAGTGGAAAACCGCATCAGGCATAGCTTACTTTATCGGCAGTCCGGATGTCGGCAGACTTGAAGTTTCTTTTTTTAGACCTTTTTACGCATCATATAATATTATTGATATTGATAGAAAAAAATATTCGTATGCAATGGTTTGCAGTTATAATAAATCTTATTTATGGATTCTTTCCAGAACAAGGACAATGGATAAAAAGCTATTAAACATTCTTGTCGCAAAAGCTGATAAGTATGGCTTTGAAACGGATAAGTTAATCTATGTTAAGCAAAATTTGAAAGATTGAAATTTAGGTGTATAAAAATGGATAAAAAAGGTTTAAATGAGCCTATAGCAGTCATAGGCATGGGGTGTCGCTTTCCTGGAGACTGTGATACACCTGAAGAGTTTTGGAAAATGCTGATCAATAAAACAGATGCAATTGTAGATATACCAAAAGACAGATGGGACAAAGACCTTTATTATCACCCAGATAAACGTGTTAAAGGTAAAATGATTACCAAACAGGGCGGGTTTATTAAAAATATAGATATGTTTGATTCATCTTTTTTCGGAATTCCGCCGATTGAAGCAAGGCGCATGGATCCGCAGCAACGGCTTCTACTGGAAAAGAGCTATATGGCTGTTGAAGATGCCGGACTGAGGCTCGAAGACATTTCAGGTACTGCAACAGGAGTCTTTGTCGGTATTTCAACACAGGAGTATTCAGGTATTCAGAATGACTATTTTGCAAGGAATTATATCGATGCACATACAAACACTGGAGGGGCTTTAAGTATTGCTGCTAACAGAATATCATATATGTTCAACCTTAAAGGACCGAGTTTTGCTGTTGATACGGCTTGTTCTTCGAGTCTTGTGGCGCTGCATTTAGGCTGCAGAAGCATATGGAATAATGAATCTGAAATGGCTTTTGTATGCGGAGTAAGCGCAATTCTTAAGCCTGAAATCCACATAGGCTTCAGTACTGCCGGTTTTCTCTCTCCGGACTGCAGGTGCAAATCATTTGATGCATCAGCAAATGGTTATGTGAGAAGTGAAGGTATAGGTGTGGTAATACTTAAACCTCTTAAAAAAGCACTAAAGGACAGAGATAATATTTATGGAGCTGTAATAGGCTCAGCATTAAATGAAGACGGAAGAACAACCGGTATTGCTATGCCGAACCCTGATTCGCAGAAAAAACTTATTTTAAAGACATACACAGATGCATCAATAGACTTGAATTCTGTAGACTATATTGAGGCACATGGAACAGGTACTGCTGTGGGCGATCCTATTGAAGGGAACAGTATAGGTATAACATTGTGTGATGACCGCAAAAAGCCTCTCTATGTTGGATCAGTAAAAAGCAATATAGGGCATCTGGAATCAGGTTCAGGCATTGCCGGCTTCTGCAAACTTATGCTTAGTCTAAAAAAACACATGATACCACCTAATATACACTTCGACAAACCTAATCCGCAAATTGATTTTAATAGATATAATATGCGTATTCCTACTGAAACAGTTGTTTTAGACAAATCAAAGAAGCTTCTCGCTGGAATAAACTCTTTCGGATTCGGCGGGGCAAATGCTCATGTAATTGCCACCTCAGCAGATAAAAAAGGCAGTGCCAAAAGAGCTGAGCCTTCTTCTCCTGGACATTTAATTTTTTCTATTTCTGCGCAAAATGAAGAAGCTCTAAGACAGTCAACTGCTGAAATGATAGATTTTATAACTATAGAAGAGCCCGATTTTACTGACCTCTGCTACAGTTCTGTTGTAAGAAGATCTGTACATCAGCACACTGTTTCCTTTATATCAGAATCAATGGAAGATATAAAAAATAACCTGACGGATTATACTAATTCTGAAAAAAATGATAATATTCAGAAAATGAGAAAGATTCTAACCAAACCTGATAAAACAGCATTCGTTTTTTCAGGTCAGGGTGCTCAGTGGTATGGTATGGCGAGATCTCTTCTAAAAAATGACACTGCTTTTAGGACTCAAGTAAAAATAATTGGAGACATGCTCAAAGAGTTAGGCTGGCTTGAAAGAGAAACTGATCTTCTGATTGAACTTTCTAAGGATGAGAAAGAAAGTAGAATATCCGAAACAATGATTGCTCAACCTGCTATTTTTGCTGTTCAGGTAGGACTCTTCCGCATACTAGATAAGGCAGGGATCAAGCCTGATGGAGTGGTTGGACACAGCATTGGCGAAATTGCGGCTGCCTATGTATCAGGAGCGATCAGTCTAGAGGAAGCTGCTAGGATTGTTTATTGGAGAAGTAGGTGTCAGGCTAATCTTTCAGGAAAGGGAAAAATGATTTCGGTTGCTCTTACAAAAGATAAATTCAATTCTGAATTCTCTGGGGCTGGAGTGGAGGTGGCAGCTGAGAATGGAAGCAGCATGATAACTGCCTCAGGGTCGGTTGAATCAATTTTAAATGTTGCAGACAAACTTGAAAAAGAAGGTATTTTCTACAGAATTCTTGATATAGACATACCTTTTCACTGCAGTATTATGGAAGAGCTTGAAACAAATTTTAAAACAGGCCTGAAAAGTACTGAGAATAAAAATGCAGACACTCCATTTTATTCAACAGTTACCGGCAGCGTACTTGATGGAAATGAACTTGATGCAGAATACTGGTATAAGAATATAAGGAATCCAGTGCTTTTTAAAAAAGCTGTTTCACAGATGGTTGATGATGGATTTTCACTATTTATAGAGATTGCTGCTCATCCAATTCTTTCAAGGTATATAGAGGAGGAACTCAGCGAAAACTCAATACAGGGAGTTGTCTGTCATACTCTTAATAAAAAACATGATGATGAAGTCTCGATTCTTAAATGTTTTTCAACGCTTCACAGTTCCGGGTTAAACTTTTTAACTGAAAATTTATTTCCTTCAGATGCAGAGTTTATCAGGCTGCCATATTATCCCTGGCAGAAAGAAAAGTACTGGGTGGAGCCTGAGCGGACTAGAAATTTTAGAATAGGCAAAGCATATCATCCACATCTCAAAGAGAGAGAAGACTCCGCTGTTGATAAAAACTGTAAAATATGGGAGGTAGAGCTTGACCACAGAAATCAGTTGTATATTGCTGATCACAAGGTTCAAGGTCCTATAGTTTATCCTGGTGCAGGGCATGTTGAACTGGCTTTCGCCGCTGGTACGGAGTTGCACGGAATTAGAAAGTTCTGCCTGGAGCATATTAACTTTGACAATCCCCTGTTTTTAAACAATGATCAGGATCCATATCCAGTTCAGCTTTCTGTAATGTCAGCTCTTGGAAGATATGCAATTTCAAGTAAGAAAACATTAGGTGATGATCAATGGAAAATCCATTCCACAGGATATATTTCTTATTCTGATGAATTAATCAGTAGTTTTAGTGAACCTCTGGAATCAATAAAAAATCGTATTTCTGAAAGAGTTGAATTGGAAAGTATGATTTCTACTCTTGATGAAGGCGGACTTTTACTCGGCCCGTCTTTCAGGGGAATAAAAAAACTATGGAACGCTGAAGGAGAGTCTCTTGGTTATATTGAAGTGCCGGAATCTATAAAATTTGATTTTTTACAATTTAATATTCATCCGGCTCTTTTAGATGCTGCTTTTCAGACTGCATTTGGGATTATTTTCAATAAAGGCAGTTTTGGAGTTCATATTCCGGTAAAAATTCGAAAAATTAAACTTTTAAACAGAGTTAAAACCGAAAAAATCTGGAGTTATGCAAAATCTATTGAAAGAAAAAAAGACTACCTGACTGCTGATATTTATATTTTGGATGAGTCAGGGAAGCTTTTGATTGAGATAAATGGATTTACTGCTAAATATTTAAAGGGATCTAGAAAAGAAGGAGAGTATACTCCAGAGCAGGTAATTTACTATTTAAAATGGTTTATGGAGGATTCGTATTTAAAATATTCTCATCGAACGACTACAGATTTTTTGAATTCTCCACAGGAGATTAATCAGGTTCTTGTAGAGTCAGTAAATGAGATTAAAGAAAATAAAACGGATATTAAGTTTAGAGAAAACTTTACTCCTCTTCTATATGAACTTACTTACAGTCTGATTATTGATGCACTTACCGAACTTGGACTCATTTTCAAGCCTGAAACGGTTATAAAGGCTGAAAAATCAGCTCAGGATACCGGTGTTTCTGATAGGCATATCAAGCTTTTCTATAGGTTGTTGGAAAACCTTAAAGAAACAGGTATACTGGAAAAGAAAGATATGGACTTTAAAGTCATTAAAATACCAATTGTTAGATCTTCAGAAGAAATAATTAGAGAAATAAAGGATAACTTTTCAGAGTTCATGGCTGAGGTGGAACTTGTCCACAGGTGCGGTAATAACTTAGCAGATATATTGAGAGGCTCTATTGAACCTCTGGCTCTTCTTTTTCCCGAAGATGACTGGGATACTACTTTAAAGTATTATACAGATTCATACTCATTTAAAAAATATAATATTATTTTAAAAAAGGCGCTTAACTCAATAACTGCAAAACTCCCTTCAGATAAGACTTTAAGAGTACTTGAGGTCGGAGCCGGAACAGGAGGTGTTACTGGAAGTATACTCCCTGCCCTGCCTGACAACAGAACAGAATATTATTTTACAGACTTATCTGTTCTATTTCTTGAAAAGGCCAAGTCTGAATTTCATGAATATCCTTTTATAAAATATGAACTGCTGGATATTGAAAAGAATCCGTTGGAACAGGGTTTCTATCAAAACTCATTTGATATAATAATTGCCTCTGATGTTATACATGCAACACGTAATATTGAAAAAACGCTTGACAATATCGAAAAGCTCTTAGCTCCGGGAGGACAGTTGATCTTTCTTGAGGTCACTAACCTTCCGCCTTATGTTGACATAGTTTTCGGGCTTACTGAAGGATGGTGGCTTTTCGAAGATTCAAATCTCCGCCCCGACCAGTGTACTATGCCAATAAGTAAATGGAAATCACTACTAGCAAAAAGAAACTACGAAAGCTTTAATTTTATATCCGATATCGATGATGAAGGGAAAGATTTTGGACAGACATGCTTTTTTGTACAGAAAAGAAAAGCTCAAGAGGATATACGGGAACAAAAGTTTTCTGACTGTAAAAATACATGGCTCTGCCTTTCCGGAGACTCTGCTAAAAGCGAGTTTCTGAATAATACACTGCACTTAAAGGGATCTGCAATTGATATTATTGATTTAAATCAAACGGGTGAACTTGAAATGAAAATTTCAGATAAATTGTCATTTTATGCAGGTAAAGACAATTTTAAAGGAATACTTTATTTCCCACCTCTTGGTGAAGGTGAATCATTCATAGAAATAAAACATCAAGTTAAGCTGATAGAAGATTTACTGTCTGCTTTAAGAAATATATATAAATATTGGGAAAGCAACTTCCCTGTATTATGGATTGTAACTACACAATCAAGACAGGTTATTACTGAAGAAAAGGTCAGACTTGACCATGCATCGTTATGGGGTATTGGCAGAGTTATAGTCAATGAACCTCCTTATATTCCGGCGCATATGGTTGATCTTTCAGAAAATTATAATGAAATTGAGTTAGGCATTCTTGCCGATGAACTGATAATGTCATGCAGTCATAATAGTACACCTCAAGAGTTATCCTACAGAAAAGACAGGCGATATATACTGAAAATGGTTTCAGACAGCTGTAGATATTCAGAAAACAACAACTTAAATACAAATGCTGCTGGAAGGTCTTTTGAAACAGCTCTTGAGCAGAAAGGTATTATCAATACTATATACTTTAAAGAAATAGATTTACCTGCACTACAGATGGATGAAGTTACTGTAAACAATAAATATGCTCCATTAAATTTCAGGGATCTAATGCTTGGAAGCGGCAGTTTGCCTGAAACAGCTGTCTACGATGGTCTATTTTTGGATAAAATGGGGCTGGAATTTGCAGGTGAAATAGCTGAAACAGGTTCTAATGTAACAGAATTCAGTCCTGGTGATAAAGTTATTGGTTTTGCATCAGGGTCAATCAATGGAAAGATCAATGCTAATAAGCATCATTGTTTAAGGATTCCGGATAATTTAAGCCTAATTGAAGCATCTTCAATTCCAATGGCATATATCACAGCATATTACTGCCTTGTTACACTGGGTGATATCAGAAACTGCAGAAGTATTCTAATCCATTCTGCTGCAGGTGGTGTTGGAAGCGCAGCAGTTGAAATAGCAAAAATGTTTAATATTGAAATTTTCTGTACTGCCCGGATTAACAAACACGACATTCTTAAAGGAATAGATATAGAAAATATATATGATTCTCATTCATATGAATA
>CAZGAI010000154.1:0-7864 GCA_964523175.1 uncultured Victivallales bacterium
TAGCTTTAAATGCGGCAAAGCGAAGCGATAATACTCTACCGTTTACGGTATAACTACTATATATATTAGTTGTTTTTATCATTTTTTGGGTTTGTATATGCATCAACAAAGCTTTGATAAACCTTCTTAAAAGGATCCAGATTTAAACTCGTTATATTCTTTTTTATTGTTTCTAGATCATTCCTGACAAGTGGGCCGGTTAAACATGTTTTATAGTCATTCAAAATATTGGAAGTTGTCTTCTTTAAAAAAACATCCAGATTCCCTGGTTCAGCTCCAAAATTAGTAATCATTTCATCATAAAATTTCTGCCACAATATACATGTAAAATTATTAGCCAGCACACAGAGGGCATGATAATACGGTTTTAGCCTGTTAGGTATTATAATGTGCGGATTTGGCAAATCAGGGAACAAAGTACTAAACTTAGTAGAACTATCATCTAAGCAGAAAAGTATAGAACTATATAGTTCTAAATCATAAAGTTCTTCGGAAAAGGTCATTAAAGGATGGCATCCGATAGCTTTATCAGTAACTAAAGCCCCTGAGAAATGAATTACTATTTTATCCTTCAAAAATTTTCGGTTTTCTTCAGCAAAAGATTCTATAGCACTATCTGTTATGGCTAAAAGAACAATATCTGCATTGGTCAGGCATTCCTTAAGTAAATTGGATTCCAATTCGAGGTACCAATGAGAAAACTCTATTTTCATTAACGAAAAATAATGGCATAAATGTTTAGCCAATCTGCCATTTCCAATTATTGCATATTCCTGTTTAGACTTCATATTTACCTTTTCCTCTATAACTGGATAAAACAGCGAAAGAATTTAATAAGTATCCTCAGAAACTATAACGTTTCTTCAGCCGTCTGTAGATTTGGTACAGTTGCAGGAACTTTTGGATTTTCACTATTATCTGCAACTGCAAATCCCATAAAAATAACAAAAAATGCACTCACATAAAAAAATTTAGATATAAGTTTTTGCATAAACGCCTCCCTTTAACTTTCAATATAAAAAGACTCTTTTTTTATTGTAGGTAATTATTGTTATTTTGTCTACAGTGAAAGAACACCTATTAATAATAAAAACCCAAGAAAGACTACGGGACACATCGCAGACTACTGAAAATTATTTAATATATATGAGGTGCAGTTTCATCCGATACCCTCTTTATGGTGCTACACATGGTTAGTTACAGGTTAATATAAATAATATTTAAAAATTTGACATTAGAGAATATGAAATGAATTCATATCTGATGTATTGTAAATATAATCAAATATTAGAATTTATAGCAGAATTGTTAAAAAAAGATTAGGAATTTTCAGGAGGTGTAAAGTGGGTAGCAATATTAATCATCCGGAATGGGAACTGGAAGCCTGGGAAAAAGCATTCACAATAAATGTAGGCAGGGCGTATGTCTGTAGAGAATGTGATAATTTAGTTATGGTAACAAAAGGTGGTGTTGGTTCTCTGGATTTAAAATGCTGCAATAAACAGATGGAAATAAAAGAATTGATCGGTGATAAAGATGACAGGTAATACAAATAAAAAACATAAGCGAAGACAGATATATATCTGTCCTGTTTGTGGCATTGAAGTTATTGTATTATCTAAAGTATACGGGAAATTTCGTCCTTCCTGCTGCAACATGGCTATGGAAAAAAACGACCGGAAAATTTTCTTTTATTACTGTTCGGTTTGCGGTGTTGAAATAAGTGTTTTAAACGGTGAAAGAGATAGTTTTGTCCCTAATTGCTGTAGTACTGATATGATTTTGACAAAAGCCTGAGTCATAGTTAGGTTTATTATGTTTTCAGCTATTTAAAATGTACAGTAATTTTTTCAACTTATTGATAGATATCAAAGTTATATTCATCATTTAGGAAAAATAATCAAACAAGTTTAACTTGTCCAATATCTAAGTTATAGGTAATCACATGAATAAGGAAATCATACACAAATCCGGAAAACTATCTATCATAGCCACACCTATCGGTAATTTAGAAGATATGACATTCAGAGCAGTAAGAATACTAAAAGAAGCAGACATGATAGCTGCAGAAGATACACGCAAAGCAAGAATTCTCCTAAATAAATTTGAGATAGGAGAAAAAAAAGTTGTTAGCCACCATATACAGAATGAACACAGAACTGTAAACTTTCTTATTAACGAAGTTCTTAAGGGAAACAATCTGGCTGTAATAAGTGAAGCTGGATCTCCTTGTGTTTCTGATCCAGGATTCCTTGTTATCAGAGAAGCACTTAGAAACGGAATAGAACCTGAAATTATACCCGGTGTTTCCGCATTAACCTTTTCTGCCATGGCTGCTGCCCTACCCGTTGAAAGATTTACATTCTACGGTTTCCTTCCCCCGAAGAAAGGTGCAAGACACAAGGTTCTGGAAGAAATAGCTAATACCAACAATACTGCGTTTATTTTTGAATCTCCGAAAAGAGTTCTTCGTCTGGTTGAGGAAATTAATGAAATAATCGGTCCCGATTGCGGCCTCGCTTTAATACGTGAAGCAACTAAAATGCATGAAGAAATAATACGCGGTACTGCTGCAGACGTTTCGGAAAAAATGAAGAACCGATCCCCAAAAGGTGAATTCGTAGTGGCAATTTCTTCTCGATACACACCATAATTTCTCCTGAAACTAAAACAATTTAGTGATTTGGTGATCTGTTGATTTGGTAATTTGTTTTGCATAATCGTTATCATGGTCATAATCCTGATCGTAGTCGTTTTTTTAGTTTCATTTTTATAAAACTTCGATAAATTGAAGACTGGTGTTATTATAAAATCAATCTCAGGAAAGTTTGCAAACCTAGCCAGAATAGTTGCCAACTAATAAAAGAGCTAAAAGTAAGGTATTATTAATTTATGTTAAGTTGTGTTAGTGTACTGATAATTGCTTTTATAATAGATGTTTTAGTAGGAGACCCAGTCTATAGATTACATCCTGTAAGAATCATAGGCAACCTTATTTCTTTTCTTGAGAAAAGGCTATATGGATTGAGTGTAAATAAAATATTCTCAGGTTTTATTTTAACTATAGCTGTAATTTTAATCATTGTATCTGTTTATTTAGCTTTTTACTATTTGCTTGATAATTATGTTTCAGTATATCTAGGATATCTGCTCAGTATCTACGCAGTATACTCATGTATTTCATTAAAAGATTTGATAAAACATTCCCAAGAGGTTGTTGCCGCATTGAATACCTCCCTAAAAAGGGCACAGGAAAAAATTCAGGCAATAGTAGGAAGGAATGCAGCTTTATTGAATAAAGACGGTATAATAAAGGCTACTATTGAATGTATTGCTGAGAGTTTTGTAGATGGTATTTTATCTCCTTTATTCTGGTTTACAATCGGTGCTATTCTAGGAAATATTCTTGAATTAAATCCCTTATTTTTTGCTGTTGTCTTTACTCTTATCCAACGGGTTGTAAATACAATTGACTCAATGATTGGTTATAAAAATAATAAATATATATTATTTGGGCGTTTTGGTGCAACGTTTGACGATGTATTAAATTTTATCCCTGCTAGATTAAGTATAATTATTATATCAGTTGCTTCTGCTTTTTTAAGACTGAAATACTCTCATGCCTTTAAAACTGCTTTAAGAGACAGACTAAAACATGCTTCTCCTAACTCTGCTCATTCAGAGGCTGCTGTTGCTGGCGCTCTAGGAATACAGCTTGGCGGACCAACTATTTATCTTCATGGAAAAGTAGACAAGCCTTTTTTGGGAGATAAAATAAATAATGTAAATATTAATCATATTTCTATTGCAGGAAAACTTATAGCAATATCGAGTGTTATCTCTTTATTTCTATTCAGCTGTATTATGCTCTTATTTACGTAACAATGATAGAGAAGTAAAAATCGTTATCTTAATCTTTGTCGTTATCTTTTTCGATCAAGGTGACGATAATGATTACGATTACGAACAGAAAACCACAAACCAGCAAGTAACAATATGAAGATACATAAAACAAAAGCTATAATGGTTGTTGGAACAACATCGGATTCGGGTAAAACTTTAGTTGCAGCTGCATTGTGCAGATATTTTCAAAGAAAAGGAGTAAAGGTTGCTCCGTATAAAGCACAGAATATGTCTTTAAATTCCTTCGTTACTGAAGATGGAGGGGAAATGGGACGGGCACAGGTTATGCAGTGTGAAGCAGCCAGAATTAGACCTCACACAGACATGAACCCTGTACTTCTAAAACCTCAGGGAAATTCAACGTCGCAGGTGATTGTGAACGGAAAGGTCTGGGATACAATTACAGCACGTGATTACTACAAAAAAAATGAAGTAGCCGGACTGGCGAGAGAAGCTTATGACAGGCTGGCTGAAAGGTATGAACTTATAATCCTGGAAGGTGCAGGAAGCCCTGCCGAAATAAATATTCTAAAATCAGATTTCGTAAATATGTCAGCGGCAGAATATGCAAATGCTAAAACAATACTTGTTGCAGATATTGACAGAGGGGGCGTTTTTGCGTCAATTTACGGAACTATTAAACTGCTGCCTGTTAATTATCAGAAACTGTTTTCCGGTATCATAATTAACAAATTCCGTGGAGATATCTCCCTCCTTGGTGATGGATTAAAAAAGATTGAAGAACTTACAGGTGTTCCTGTTTTAGGTGTTTTACCTTACATAAATGATCTTCAACTTGATGAAGAAGATTCATTAGCATTGCAAAAGCGGTCTGTTAAAAAAACAGATAATTCAGAAAACCTGCTGGATGTCGCCGTCATCAGATTACAGCATATTAGTAACTATACGGATTTTCTACCATTTGAGAACCACCCTCAAATTCTTACAAGATATGTTGAAAAACCTGAAGATTTAGGTAAGCCCCATTTAATCATTATTCCCGGCACCAAGGCAACTTGTCCAGATATGCAGTACTTAAATGAATCCGGGCTATCTGAAAAAATAATCCAATCAAGTCTGGATGGAGTTCCTATTATTGGAATTTGCGGCGGTTATCAAATATTAGGTAAAAAAATTTATGATCCACACGGAATTGAAAGTAATGTAGGTGAAATTAACGGTTTAAATTTACTTAATTTAGAAACAACCCTCATTAAAACAAAAGAGCTGTCACAAGTTAAAGGTTATGTCACAGCGGACTTTCCATTTTCAGTAGATAATAAAGATAAAAAAATGTACGGTTACGAAATTCATTCAGGAAGATCTATAAATTTATCAAAGTCAAAGCCTGTACATATAGAGCAAAGAGGTAAAGACATGTGTTCTGAAGTTACCGGGACTATTTCCGAAAATCGTATGGTTTTTGGTTGTTATATACACGGTTTCTTTGATTCACCTGAGATTTTTAATACAATAATTTCATTTCTTGCAGATAAAAACAGGTTAAAAATCATTCTGTCACCTGATAACAACAAAGATGCAACATATGATAAACTCGCAGATTTGATTGATTTTGTTCCCTATTCATATTTTTCAGATTAAACTCTTGATGTTTAGTCAACTGTTGTTTTAAGTTAGTATTATCTAAAACGAAAAAAGAGTAAAACCAAAAGACACTCCGTGTAGCTTCAGAGGAGGATAGTCTGGACCTGTTCAAGAAGTTGTGCAGGGGAAAAAGGTTTATTAAGAAGTGTTGCTTTTGTATTTAAAATACCGTGATGTACAATAATATCAGCAGTATAGCCGGAGATGTATAAAGTTTTTAAATTTTTAATTTTTGAAGATAAAATATTTGAAAGTTCTTTTCCATTCATATTGGGCATAACTATATCGGTAATTAATAAATCAATATTATTGTTATTATTTTTCGCAATTTCAATAGCTTTCAGCCCGCTTTCAGCCGCTAAAACTTTATTACCGGCACTTTTTAATATTGAACAGATTAGATTTAGTACTTTTACATTATCATCGCAAACTAGAATTGAACTTGATCCATATATTGAAACTTTAGCTTTAGTTGATTTCTTACAGTTCTTTATATTTTCACTATCAACTGCAGGTAGATAGATTTTAAACAAAGTACCTTTACGGGGTTTACTGTTTACGACAATGTCTCCTTTAAGCTGTTTTATTGAACCATAGACAGAAGAAAGCCCCAAACCTGTACCTTTGCCAACTGTTTTTGTTGTAAAAAAAGGATCAAAAATCCGTTTTAATACTTCAGAGCTCATTCCTTTACCATTATCAAGTACAGTAAATAGAATATAGGAGCCGGGTTTAAGGTCAGTTCCCTGCTCCTTATTCGCACCTAAAATTGTATTAGAAGTACTGACTGTAATACAACCTCCATTCATAAGGGCGTCTTTAGCATTCAATACAAGATTTAAAATAATCTGTTCTATTTGGCTTTTATCTACTTTAATTGATTTTAAATCAGAAGAAAGAAACATTTTTACCTGTATATTTTCAGGAGTAACCTGACATAAAGTATTGTGAAGGTTGTTCAGAACATCATTAAGGTTTACCACTTCTAGCTTCATTATGTTTTTTCTAGTAAAAATAAGAATCTTATTAATTAGTTCAGCAGCTCGGTTCGTTCCATTTAATGAAGTATTTATATTTTCAAGTACTAAATCAGTGATGGGCTCTTTTTTATTCATTTCTAATTTATTAAGTTCAAGACTACCCATAATTACAGTTAGAATATTATTAAATTCATGTGCAAATCCACCAGCTAACTGTCCTACAGTTTCCATTTTTTTAGCCTGATGAAGTTGAGATTCTGATTTTTTTATTCTTTCCTGAGCAAGCTTATGTTCTGTTATATCCAGTATACTCCCGATTGCTTTTACAGGTTGCTTTTGTCCATTAAAAATGAATTCAGCAACAACATGAACCCATTTAATATTAAATTTGGAAATAATTCTGTATTCAATATCATAGGGAGCTCCTTTTAACGCTTTCTGCCATTTCTTTTTTACTTCTTTTAAATCATCAGGGTGTACACATTTTAGAAAATAGTTGAGCGAAATCTTTTTATTGAATGGGGTTGAAGTGATTTTATATACTTCTTCAGTCCAGTCAACTTTTTTTGTTATAAAATTTAATTCCCAGGTCCCAACATGTGCTATTTCCTGTGCTTTTGCCAGCTGGTATCTTTCTTTCGCCAAACTTGCTGTTCTTTTTTCCACAAGTTCTTCAAGATGTTTCTGATAATTTGCAAGCTCCAGCTCATTCTTTTTTTGCTCTGTAAGGTCTTTCCAAAGGGTATGAAGCATCATCTCATTATTATAGGTTATGACTGTTAATGATACTTCAACAGGAAATACTTCTCCGGTTAATTTTTTATGCATCCATTCAAATCTGTGAAATCCCTTTTTGAAAGCTATTGCAATCATGTCATTTGCTTTTTCAAATGAACTTCTTCCGTCCGGCTGCATTTTGGGTGATAGATAAGATGGGTGAGTTATCAGAACATCCTCTTTATTTTTAGCATTAAGGAGCTTGATGGTAGATTCATTGCAGTCGATAAATTTATCACCGGATATTATTAATATGGCATCACTTGCATTATAGAATACTTTTTTGAATGCATTTTGAGCTTTATTGTTTTCTAAATCTTTTATAGCCATTTATCTTCAACTAGAGCGTAGGTATAGAAAAGATGTTATGAATTTAATATAAACCTTGAACTATATATGATTATAGCCAAAATAACCACAAGTATCAATATCAAAATAAATTTATTATTTAATTGATTTAATTGCATTGACCAAAATATCATTTGCTTCTCTATTTTTGACTGCGATACGATAGTACCCCTGCCCTAAACCATCAATATTTCTGCATGAACGAATAAATATGCCTTTTTCTAATAGCCTTTTTTGAAGTTCAAGGTTGT
>CAZGAI010000155.1:0-7832 GCA_964523175.1 uncultured Victivallales bacterium
TTAATCTTTACAGAATTTACCTATTGCTTTTACTTTTTAAATACGTTATAATTTAACAAAAAGTTATTTTGTATTCCTTATAATATTTTGATTTGTTTTTAGTCAAGTAATTCATTATTAATTACTTGACTAAAAAAATGGCTTTAATAAAATTATTTAACTACATTTTGTAATAATAATTAACTGGATTTTTTATGAAAAAGATGAGAATTTATTTTAAAATTTTAAACATCGTTTTTTTACTCTGTTTCTGCAATATTTTATATTCGAGTCAAGGTGATACGAAGCCACTAAATACGAAGTCAGTAAATACGAAGTCAGTAAATACGAAGTCAGTAAATACTAAACCAGTAAATACTAAACCAGTAAATACTAAACCAGCAGATACAAAGCCAGTTACAACACAAGAGGATGCTACGAGCACACACATGGCGCTACCAAATGCTCATCCGGACGCTTCGCATACTAGTGCTATCATCCATCCAGGGCAAGAACGTCCGATTGTAGAGAATACTGTTTCGCATTCCGGACAAATAGTAACAATTGATTCCTGGAGTGCAGTGTATACAGAATTTAAACCCGCTCTTCATCTTAAATTGAAAAATATAAAGCTTTTTCTGGATCAAATACTTCCGCAAATCTCAAAATTAGTACATGAAACAAAAATAACTCAGGAAAAGTATGAAAGACTAAAGATATTAGAAAAAACAAGGGATTTGGGAGAGAATATTATAGTTCTTAATATTCAAAAAAATACTCGTAATAATTATTTGGAATATAATCTAAACTTTAAGAGGAGCCTTGCCCTTCTAAAAGCAATACAAAATGAGTTAAAATCATTAAATAATTGCCAAGCTATTCTTAAAGAAATCTCAATAAAATTACAGTCTAAGTCTAAAGAATTAATCATTAATGAAATTGGTAATTATTTAGAGCAAATAGAATCATTAAATAAAGCACTTAACAAGAGTAAAGTGCAACTAAGTGCAGCTATTACACCTGCAAAAAAGTTAAATTCTTCATTATTAAGCTTTGTCAAAAAACAAGAACAAAAGCGTGGAAAATCTGTAATAAAAAATTTTTACAGTAAGTTTAGTGCTGGGTCTTTAAATTGGGTGTCCGCTATTCCCAAAAGTTTCATAAGCCTATTTTCTGCTCTTCCATATACTTTGTCTATAATATTTCCATCGACTCTCAAACAGTGGGTTACTGTAATAGTACTCTTTCTAGCTAGTGCCATATTGCTCGCAATAATTTATTTCTTTATTTTTAGAAAAAATCATATATTTTTACCTTTTTTTTATTTGTTATCATTATTTGTTCTTACAGTTATTTCATGGCTTATTGGAATAACTCTATTCTCTCCAAAAGTTATTCCATTTTTTTTCCAAATAGGAGTAATAAGTCTTCTATATTGTTTGATACTTTTATCAGAACTAATTGCCAAGAAACCGGGAGTGTTAAATAAATTGCGGCCAATTGATTTCTTCCCAATTTTAATGTTACAATTTATTGTTGGAACAGGTTGTTTTCTTTTTGAAATACCTCAGTTGCTAACATTTATTCTATGGCTTTCTGTATTATTTATTTCTTTAATTTATATAATTGTTCAGATAACAACTAAGTCATTCAGTTTAAAAATAATAACTTTTTTAGGGATTATTATTATTATTGTTATTATGCTTATTGTTTGTACACTTATCGGTTATTTGATCTTCTCTATGTTCTTAGGAATGTTTATAATTACTATGACGATAGTATTGAATTTATGGGTAGCTGTTACTAATTACATAAAATATATACTTTATAAACGGAATTTAAAACATCCACATGTAATCTTTATATTCTTATATGGAATTGGCATACCTTTATTTTGGACTATTCTATTAGCACTTCTCATGTTTTGGGTGATTAGCGTACGGTTGGGGTTTAATTTTGCTTATGTTATAGAATCATTTGATAACGCAGGGGTTTTTATTATGGGTAAAAAGGTATTATTAATAGACCTTTCTATCCTGATTTTTTTGTTTTTTGTATTTAAAAATGTGTTATTTGGAATAAACATCTTTGTAGGACTTCAGACAGAATGTAAAGAAGATGCTGATTCAATAACCACATTTGCACATCTACATTTTCTGAATTTGGTTGGCTGGATTATTTTCATTTTAATCGTACTGGGGATTTTTAATATATATTTAAGATATTTAACTTATATAGTAGGTGGTTTATCGCTTGGAATTGGATTTGGATTTAGACAGGTAGTTGAAAATATTATCGGTGGTATAACTCTTTGGATTGATAAATCAATTTCGATTGGTGATATTATTGAATTTGACAAGGAGTTTGGGATTGTAGTGCATATAGGTTTGAGGTGTACAAGAGTTAAAACAATGGAACAGTCTTATGTCTCCTGGCCGAATAATTTACTTCTAAGCAAAAAGTTAACGAACTGGACAAAAAATCATAAAATGAGGTTCTCAAAAATTACGGTAGGAATTGATTATTCTGTTGATCTCAAAAAAGCTACAAGAATAATGACTGAATCAATAAAATCAAATAAATATGTAAAGGAAACCCCGCCCCCATTTATTATTTTTCGAGAGTTTGGCAATAATTCAAGAATATTCGATATTTATTTTTGTCATCATGTTAATAATGAACTGGACAGCTCTGCACATGAAAGCCAAATTAGATTTTCACTTGACGAAAAATTTAATGAAGCAGGTATAGAAATTCCTCGCCAGCAAGTGGATATTAATATTAAGAAAAAATAGAATATTCTATAATTTTCTTGCTATAGTGCTGTTCGGAAATCTATTTAGTACCAAAGAAAAAATCAAAATTCCTATTAATCAAGAAACAAAGAGCTGTTTTGAGAAAAAATCAGGATCGGTAGTCAAGTTCACTCCTAATCTTCTCAAACCTCCTTCGTCTCCCGGTGCCGGAATATGAGTAATGTGAATTTCACACCCTCGAAGCTCTTTCAGCTTTTCCATTGTAAGCTGAGCAGTTGGATTGGTTGCTGCACATATACATAAAGCAATAAGTGTTTCCTCAAGATCCAGGCCAACTTTTTTAAAATTTAGTACATCTTTTTTAAAGCGTCCGATCGATTCGGTCACCAACGGAGAGAGGAGATGTATTTTATCCGGAATTCCGGCCAACTTTTTTATAGCATTTAAGGTTAAGCTTGATGCTGCACTCAGAAGATTAGAATTTTTACCAGTAACAATCGTCCCATCAGACAACTCTATCGCGGCAGCACAAACCGTTTCCTCTTTTTTTCTTTTATTACAGTATTCTTCGGCTGTATTTCTCGCAGAAATTACTACTTTGCGATCATTTTCTGAAACATTAAGCTGTTCCATTATAAGTTGAGACTGCTGGACAGTTTCCTTATCTGTCAGCCCCATAGCATATTCACATTTATACCTTAAATATCTTCTAATAACCTCTTGCTTTGCAGCTTCACCTACAACTTCATCATTAACAATACCGAAACCGGCCCGGTTCACTCCCATATCTGTTGGGGAACGATAAATAGACTTTTTACCTGTAATTTTCTCAAGTATCCTCTCAATAACCGGGAACATTTCAACATCTCTATTATAATTTATAGCAGTCTCATTATACGCTTCAAGATGGTAAGGATCGATCAGATTAACATCCTTTAAATCCGCAGTAGCAGCTTCGTATGCCACATTAACAGGATGTTTAAGAGGGATGCTCCAGATAGGAAATGTCTCAAATTTGGCATACCCTGATTTTTCCCCTAATTTATAGTCATGGTATAACTGCGAGAGGCAGGTGGAAAGCTTTCCGCTACCGGGTCCAGGACCTGTAACTACAACTAAAGGTTTATCTGTTTTAATATATTCATTTGCTCCGTAACCATTGTCGCTTACAATTGTTTCTATATCCGTAGGATAACCTTTGATACGGCTATGGGTATAAACTTTAACACCTCGACGGTCTAGCTTATTTTTAAACATTACAGCAGCAGGCTGCTCTTCAAAACGGGTAATAACCACTGCAGTAACACCAATACCCCAATCATTTAAATCATCAATGAGTTTCAATGCATCAGCATCATAAGTAACTCCAAAATCCGCACGAATTTTTCTCCTTTCGATATCTCCGGCATATATACAAAGTATGATATCAGCATAATTTCGTAGCTCTTTTAAGAGCCTAATTTTAACATTTGGATCAAATCCGGGCAGAACTCTGGATGCATGATAATCAAAAACAAGTTTACCTCCAAATTCAAGATAAAGTTTGCTGTCAAAACGTTCAATTCTTTTTTTAATTGCTTCAGTCTGTTCTTTTAAATAACGCTCGTTGTCAAAACCTAATTTATTTATCATTATATATAGTTCTCGTTGATAATTTATTTAAAGATATGTTTATACCAGACAAAAATAACAGATATCCAACAAAAGTCAAAGAGTATAAACTTTTTTGAATATAGATTGTTTTTTCCCAAAGCCTTCAAAGATTGGGGTTTTATTGAATTTATTACAAAATTTCCCTAAATTGTGTTATAGATAAGAAAGTATCTACCTATAATGAAGAATAATAAAACCGAATATTTATTTTGCTACATTGTCTTTTTTTTAGTTGCCCAGTATGCTTTGCATCGGTGAAGTTAATTCCTCCAGCAACACGAGTTCCCACTCCGGTAGAACATTAAACGAAGACCACTTTGACAATTTTCAGGCGGTTTTTACGTGAAAAGTCTTGCAATAGTGCTATTCTAAAATATAATTATTAATGTAGAAGAAAATCAAAATTCCTATATTTTTCTAGCGAACAAACCCGAGAAAATTTTAGTTTCACATAAAAATCTATTCAGTTAAATGTTTATGTCGAACATAAATTGCTTAGGTGCATTCGAAAAATAATCAGTTTGTGATGATTTTTTAAAGAGTTATGCTTATCTTTATTGTTAGTGAAGCTTAATATATTAAGAGTGATGAAATAGTCATCGGAGGTAATATGGCACGGCAAGTACCTAAGGTTTCGTCTCACAGACGTAAAGATCCACTAATCGACTTCAATACGCTTACATCTATCAGGCGTAAGGCAAGTAATCTCGCCAAAGCGAAGGCTTTTGAGCAAGGTTTAACCGTTACTATTTCGTTCAGGTCGTATTAAGAAACTATCTTCAGATGGTTCTCTTATTGATGTGCGTCCCATACATGACCTAGAAAATTTCCCAACTCTTGAACAAGACTTATGCCAAGACTAAGATTAATTGCTGGCCCTAATGGTTCAGGTATGCCGTAAGCGGACGGAGTATCATAGTTTTTCAAAAAGCTTAGCAAAACACTATTTGTTTGGAAACGACGCAAGCGTCGGGGAATTAACCCAATTTAGATTAAACAAACAGATTAACTTTTTCCGGACCTTTAGAACTGATTTTAACTAATGATTTATCTGTAATCTTTAAATTAGGAATAACAGGAAGCTGCAGAAACCCCATTGAAATAATAGGATCGTCAAGTTTTCCGCCAAGATTCCGATAAGCTTCAAATATTTTAAGTTTCTCCTTAACAACCTCACTTGGTTTCTTCAATGACTGTAGACCGCCTATTTTAAGTTCGAGAGATGCAACGGTTTTACCATCTTTAACAACTACAATTCCCCCCTGCATCCTTTTAAGCTCCTCAACAGCAAAAGCCATATCTTTATCGGAGGCACCTATTACACCAATATTATGAGAATCATGCCCTATTGTAGTAGCAACAGCCCCATGTTGAATACCAAAACCTTTAACAAACCCCAAAGAATGCCCGGATTCACCGGTATGTCTTTCAACAATGGATATTTTCAAGATATCTCTTTGAACATCCGAATTAATGAATCCATTATCGGGAGTCATTTTTTCTATAATTTCATCAGTAATAAGATCACCGGAATTAATCCTGATAACTCTGACATCTTTGGCATTTTTAGATTTTATTTGAAAATCAGCTCCTTCAAAAATTTTATTAACTTTTACTGTATTGAGCATATAATTATGATAAGGGAAATCTTCGCAGTCATCAACATTTTTGCCTTCTAAAGCTCTAAGTTTACCATTAATAATAGAAGCATAAACATTAAAATCCTCTAAGTTTTCAACAACGGTAATATCAGCTCTAGACTGAATTGCTAGTTTTCCAAGATATTTAAAACCAAAGAAATCTGAAACGTTTAAGGTTGCCATTCTAAGTATATCGAGAGTTGTCAGTCTTCCATTAGACTGCTTTACTATCTGTGCAGCCTGTTTTAACGTATAATCTATATGACCCTTTTTGAGAAGCTCATAGGGATTTTTGTCATCAACGCAAAACATAAGTCTTCTGGTGTCAATATTATTTTTTATCACATAATCAAGTAAAGGTTCCATATTTCTGGCACTGCTTCCATTTCTGATCATAATATGCATACCTTTTGAAAGTTTCTCTTCAAGTTCTTCTCCGTTAGCACATTCATGGTCAGCCATTATTCCGCCATTAATATAAGCTGAAAGTTCTTTCCCGGATAAACCAGGACAATGTCCATCTACTATTATAGACGATTTTTTAAAACCTTTATTTCTATACGTTTCATTAATTTTTGACAAAATATCAGGGAAAGCATGTATAACTCCCGGATAATTCATTACTTCTCCAAGCCCTATAATCATTCTATTATCCAAAAGAGATTTCACCTCTCTTATACCTATAACGGCACCACTTGTTTCAAAACCGTTCCCTAAAGCCGGGACACAGGAAGGAGCTGTAAAATAACACCTTAATTTACAATACTCAGCTTCATGCAGCATCTGAATAATACCGTTTTTACCTAGGACGTTGGCTATTTCGTGTGGATCATTAACTATAGTTGATGTACCATGAGGTATTACTGTTCTTGCAAAGTTAGTCATTGAAAGCATACTGCTTTCGACATGGATATGCGGTTCTATAAGCCCGGGAATCAGATATTTCCCTTTGACATCAATTATTTTAGTATTCTTGTCAGCACAACTACTATAATCATCATAAATACCAATAATACGCTGACCTTTAATAGTAATATCACCTTCTTTTATCAAGCCTGACATAACATCAAAAATCAAACCATTTTTCAGTATTAAATCTGGGGCATTTTTCCCAAGCGAATTATCAATACTCTGTACATAACTGTCTTTCATTATTATATAATCCAATCTAAACGTCATTGCTTCAGTGTTTAATAACTGAAAATATTTATTTTAATAAAAACTGATATTTGAACAAAAAGCTTTCAGTATCGGCTCTAATTCCAAGGTTTATGGAACGTCTAATAATATATTCAGCACAGTCCATATACAAGTTTGGAAGTTATTTTTATTGTGAGATCAATTTGAATGAAGTAAAAAGTTAATAACAAAAAAAGTTCGTACATAACAGTAAACAGCGTTCTAATTTATATGAACATATACCTATTGAACATATTACAAGGAATTTCTTTGCTGTTTCAATACTCATCCATAAAAAATTACAGGAAATATTATTTTCAACTGAACTCCTGCGATAATTGCTTTACGGAAACATTATATGCTATCGAAGCATAAAATTACAGATGAAAATAAACTGCAACACTTGAGTAACTATAAATTAAATTTTCTTTAGTAAACATAATATTCTCTATTAGAATATCCCTGTTCTGAGCCGTTTGTTTTCTCCGTGAGCCGGACTGCTAGCGAATTAGCCGGTTAAGCAAAAAAGAGAAGATTTAAAATACAAACGCACCGGAGGCGTGGCTTGCCTTTGTTTTCTTATTGAAGATTGGTGACATATTTGAGGCTGTAGAATTTTATTTTG
>CAZGAI010000156.1:0-7826 GCA_964523175.1 uncultured Victivallales bacterium
TCTTTCATTTCTAATCCACCGTGGACTGTCGCAATTAAAACTTCCTTGTTTTTCCCGAACCAATCTTCAATTTTTTTCATGATAAACTCTCCTTTATTTGATGTTTTTTATAATTTATCAATATCAAGAAATAAATTATCTAAAGCTTTTTTCATTTCAGAGAAACATTTATTATAAGTGCTTGAATTACCACCATACGGGTCAAAAACATCTTTAGTACAATTATCAAATTTATGGAGTAATAATACTTTTTCTGGGGTAACATTATATGAAACAATAACTGTATTTCTATGAGATTTTGTCATAACAACAATAATGTCTGACGAGTTAAGCAGTTCTTCTGTAACTTGACGGCTTTTATGTTTTGATAGGTCAATATTACAGTTAGACATTAATTTAACAGCTTCATAAGATGCCGGTATATTTTCTTCGGCATATATTCCAGCTGAAATAACTTCTATGTCATTTTTTTGGCTTTTTTTACATAAATCTTGAAAATATACTTCTGCCATGGGACTACGGCAGATATTGCCTGTGCAAACAAAAAGTATTTTCATTGTTTTACCTTGTATGTAAAAGTTTCCATACCCTGTACAGTTCGGTTGCTCCCCATGCCTGGGCATCACAACCACGCTGTTTATGAGGAAAACTACCATCTAATATTTCAGGTATCTGGCCCAAGCATCCTTCTTCAATAAGAATTTGAGATGAAGATAAAATACTAATCGCATGTTTCAGGCCAGGTTGACCGTAAATCATATGGTATGCTTCGCAATAAGAAGGAAATGGCCATGTCCAGGCAGTTCCATTGTGGTAAGCTGGTTTCCTCGTTTTATCTTCAACACCTTCATAGGTCCCCCAGTATGGCTCTGATGGGGTATTCAATAGCTCTCCATCATTATATATAGACAACTCATAAGAAGTTGCTCTATTAGATAAGCTTCTTATAGCACCTGGAATTAATAATTGAGACGTTGTTTTTAGGACAGCTTTTGATATTTCGAAGTCAGTTACTGCGCCAAGGGTAATAGCAAAAAGCTGATTGGGTCTGATATGGTCGTCCATAACAGATTCTGAGGCAGGTTTCATAGGTGAGCAATGCAGACAGTCAGACAGCCATTTTTGTCCAGTTGATTTTCCGCTTTCATCTTTTTCATTATAAAGAAAAAGACTATTTATTGATTTTTTAACTTGTTGGGACAAACCTTTCCATTTTTTACTTTGATCTACAGAAGCAAGAAATTTTAAGCCTGCATACCATAAAGCCTGAATTTCAATTGGATAACCTTCTCTTGGAGTCCCGGCAGGATAATTAGTGTCCATCCATGTAAAATGAGATGGGCTATATACAAGTTTACTAACGGTATCAACTTTTATCCCGTTGGAAGTACCTTTGATATATCCATTAGCTACAGATTTTAAAGCTTCTAAATAAGTCCTGCTTTCATTAACTTTAACATCAAGAATATCATTATTGCCTATAGCCTTACAGTAGTCATCAGTAACAACCAATAACCATAGCGGAGCATCTGAAGTATCCCAGTTTCCTACCTTATCTCCATAAATAATATTTGGAAGTTTTCCTCCAGTCGCAAATTTTGCAAACTGCAGTAATATTTCTCTTACATCATCATACATTCCTGCGGCAATAAGACCCCTTACACAAATCAGAGTATCTCTTCCCCAATCTAAAAACCAGGGGTAGCCTGCTATAACTGTTTTTAAATCATCTCTTCTAACTACAAACTTCTTAATCGCGCGCAAGAGAACATGTTCAATGGAATTGTTTGCTGTATTTAAAAGATACTTAAAATTCACATGTGTGTGAAAGTCTATTTTTTTATCCTCTTCAGGAGTTAAAACCTGAGCTATTATTTCAGCGTGTTCTCCACCATTCATATCTATGTTAAAATATCCGGGACTAAACAGGTCTGTGTTTGGTTCAAATCCTCTTTCTTTTTCTATTTTGCGGTAAATAGAATATTTACATTCAGGTTGTATCTTAAAAAAACCTTTTGTTGCGAGCATTTTTAGTTTTCTTTCACCGGCAGCAGAAAATATAAAGCCTTTTTCAGAACCTTTAACTGCATCTTTCCATGTTTTTTCTAGCTCGTCATTTATTTTGGTATCCTGATGAAAATTTCTATCTTCAATATCAGGTCTAAAAATAAAGTGCACCAAAGTATTATCATCTAAATAATGATCTCTGTTTTCAGAAGGATGCCGGTAAATACTCATTCTTATAGCATTTTCATTATGTAACATAACTGCAGCCAGGCTAATGTCTGCATAAAGACCATTACCAACAGGTACATGAAACGTCCATGTGCCGCCTCCATTTGGATTAAGAATAAAATTTTGTATTGTATTAATACATAACTTTTCCGGTCTTCCATGTCTTACAATCCATCCTCTGCAGCGATTAAGCATAATATGCCTATCTACTGGAATTGTTGTGCTTAAGTTTGCAGCCAGCAGTGCATTATATCTATCATTAACTTCTCCCCACCTTAAACAGGTTCGCAGCATACCGCCTCTTTGGTTTCCATCGAAAAAAGTTTTTTCACTGTCTCGAATATCTTTGACACTCAAAGAAAGCTTGCATTTATCTGTATCTTCGGCAAGAAGTAAAGCTTCAGCTTCATTGTGTTCACACTCTGTCTCTTTATAAATAGATATTTTTAACGTTACCGTTGTATGGTGTTTCGGTGTTGGAAATTTTCTAACAATTAATACAAAAAAACGCCCTGATTTATCTACTAAACTATCTATGTTGTGTATTACTTTTTCATCTTTAACTATGCTTGCCCTAAAGCGATGCGGTGCTGTTATCATCACCATATGGTTTGGTGGAATCATTACTTTGCGATGTAGGTCTCTGGGCCACTCCCAATGTATCAAAGGGGTTGGAAACTCTTTGGAATAAATTGATTCACAAAACTTAAAAGGATCTCTTAGTAAATCGCGGGCATAATTATCAGTATCCACTCCTGTAACTATATTGGTTCCATCTTTACTACATAAAACATCCATAGCCATAGCCTGAGCTCTTTGTTTTTCTATCTGATCAGGACGGACTGTATTTTTTTCTTCAGCTATTGCTATTGCTTTCCGATCACTTATCTTTGGAGAAAGGCAAAGAATTTTCCCAGGAGTAAGTTCGAATTCTATATACTTTTTACTTGATTCCGGCAGATAAACTTCTTCTGAAATTAAATCATAGAACGGATAAGTCCCGAAGCTTCCCAAATCTTTAAAGCTAACAGTAACACTGCCGCTATTTTTACAATCCAGGTTTATTATTATTAAAAGTTTATTTATACCCAAAATGTCCGTCCGTATGAATGTTAATATATCGTCATTTTGGTTTTTAATAAAATCAATTGAAGAACCTTCATAAAATGTTGAATGTGAAAGAAGGATCATGTTAATTCTGGCAATAAAAGATATCTGGTTTGTTTTAGCCCCCCAGTTTAAAGCTCTGGACAAATGAACATCTATTTTTTCTTTAGCGTACCACTCAACTCCATTGGTAAACCCAAATGCTCCATTACTAGACAACAATGCACACAGTCCTGTACGCATTTTAGCATAGGCCTCCGAAGTATCAGCTAGTCGGCTGTTATCATGTGTTTCAGCATAATGAACCATCAACCCGTCTGTTAAATTTATTTTATGAGTTCTGGAAATATAGCTTTCAATTTCATCTTTTGAATAGTTCTGATATAACTCTGAGTAGGCCCAATTCATATTAGCTTTATTTAACAAATTCAATGTAATTGCAGGATCGCCACCAAGCCCTTCAAGCAGATATATTGTATCAGGATATTGTTCTCTGACTTTGGTAATTATGTATTCCCAAGCTTTAAAGGGAACCATATAGCCTGCATCACATCTGAAACCGTCTACTCCTCTTTCACACCAAGTCAAAAACATTTCTGCTAAATATTCCCACAGTTCAGGATGATTATGGTCTAGTTCTGTCAGATCTCCCCATACAACCCCCCAGGCTCCAGGAGAGACAATGGTTTTATCTTTTTTTCTAACAAGCCATTCGGGGTGTTCTTCGTGTACTTTTGCCGCCCACCCTGTGTGGTTTATGGCAACATCTATGATTAATTTAGCTTTTTTATGGTGTATTTCATCAACAAGTTCTAAAAACTGCTCGAGCGGGGTTGCTTTTGTATCAAAAACAGCAAGGGAGGGATCAATATTCGTAAAATCCAAAGAAGCATACGGACTTCCATAACGCCCCATTCGTGCATAAACTGTTGGTGTAGGGTTAATCGGAAGCAAGTGAATAATACGACAGTTCAGTGTATTTATAATAAAATCTAATTCTTTAATTAAATCCCGGAATGTTCCTGAAGGAGGAATTATAGTAAACCCTTCTTTATCAAATTCATTCATTTTCTGCTCAGATAAACCTTTAATTGGTTTAGACTTAGCATTGTATTTATTAGGACCAAATTGGCGTGGAAAAGCGCAATAAATTGAATTTACACAGCAAAATTCTGCAGGTTCAACATTAACACTCAAATTATCTCCACCAGGCCAAAGTGGCTCTGTTGTATTGTCTGGAAAGAAAAAGCACATTGCTTCAAAGTGTCCCACTTCAAGTAGAGCCAAATTAATTGAAAATGTAGTATCATCTATTTTCGACATTGGAACATCATGCCAATCCTGAGCACTACCTGAACGTTTTTCCTTCACTTTTAAAATAACTTCTCTTCTCTGGACAATCGCTCTTCCAATATTTGTTCGGACAAAAGCTTTGCCGTTTAAAGGATCATCAAGTTTTAAGGTAATATTGAGGATATCTCCTCTAAAAAACAATTTATGTTCACCTATTTTTGGTGTTTGTGTTAATTGAGCCATATTAATTCCTTATATATAAAGCAATATATCAATATTCTTTTTTACTATAATTTTTTTATTCTATTAGGATAACTGTAACAGATAAATGCCTATTTGTCGATATTAAATTTATTAATCTAATAGAAAGGTTGTTAGAAAATATTGTTTGGGTTAATAAAACACTACTAATAGGATTTTTATTTTTGCTTTTTTATTGATTTATTATTTTTTAATGTTTTATTCAAGATAAATCTTGTTTGTGTATTTTTAGATTGTTGTGTACTATAGTATAGTTGTTTTTTACATATTTAAAGAACAGGTTCATATAGGTTTAAGTTAACCTTTGTTTTACTAATATTATAATTTAAGGCTCGATAATGATTGCAAAAATTACAGGAATACTTGAGTTGGTAAATCTTACAGATGTAGTAGTGGATGTAAACGGTATCGGCTATGAAGTAATTATTCCGCTTAGCACATATGACAAGCTTCCTAGAGAGAGAAAGACTGTTACCTTTTTTACATATTTACATGTTCGGGAAGATGCTATGACGCTTTACGGCTTTGCAACCTCTGATGAAAAAGAGCTTTATAAAATACTAATTTCTGTTTCAGGAATAGGCCCCAAACTGGCTCTAAAAATTTTGAGCAGTATTTCTATCAGTTCTTTTTGTGAAGCTGTTACAAGTGGTAATATTAAGACATTAAGTACAATTAATGGACTCGGAAAACGTTCTTCTGAACGATTAGTTGTTGAATTAAAAGATAAAATTAAAGCCTTCGCTCCTGAGTCTGTTTACAAATCATGCAATGGTTCAAAGGATATTTCAAAACAGGAAGATGAAGCTATTATGGCACTTGTTCAGTTAGGCTTTAAATATGAAACTGCTAGAAAAACTGTTGTAAAAATATCTTCTATACTGCCTCCCGATGAAGCCAACAGCGAGAACATTATTAGAAAAGCCCTACAGTCTCTAAATTCCTAAATATAACAAATCCTTTTTTTAAATTACAGTTGTTTTATAGAATTTATTGTTATACTCAACACAGCATTGGCGGTGCCAAAAATTGGCAAAACTTAACTCAAAAAGGCCAAACCCAGCCATAACTTAATATTTAAATATTTTATAATCTTTATCGAAGCCCGAAAGTTGAGTTTTAATTATTGTTGATTTAAAATAAAGTTTTACAAAAAATAAGCATACTTTCCTGTACAAACTTGTTATTATCTTTTCTTCATTTTTAAAATAAAGTTTTACAAAATATGCTGAAATATGTCAACATATTACATGATACGTTAGGAAATACTGTTTTTTGTAAAACTCTATTTTAAAAAAATTATTTACTTTTATAACTTAATGGTCCACCGAGTTTTTTGCAATTTTTTAATGGAATTCCAGTTTTATCTTCAAAATACTCTGTATAACCTTTATTTCTTGCGTAATTCATTATACCATCTATATGAGTATTATTCTTGACATCTAAATGTTCTTCTTTGTAAAAAGCGAATAAAGATGGATTCCAACTATCCCATTTTAGACTTTTTAGTTCACCCAATAATAGTTCCTTAGATAATTTGTCAAAGTCATCATAAGAAACTGTTACACCAATAATAATACCGGGATAAAAACAACCATACATTCTTATCATTAAACAAAGAAAATAATATGCTTCTATTCCGTTATAAGGTCCATCAAAAAAATTTATCCTAACCATTTCTGCATCTTTATTTTCTATAAAACAAAAATTATATCTATCACTTGATTCTTTTTCTGTAATAATTATAAAATCAAAATTAATATTGGCTTTTGTTTTTTGAAGAAGCAAATCTACAAAATTAATAACACGATTTCGATATACAGGTAGATCCTTGTAAATATGTTCTCCTGGCCCAAGCTTTGACTTATACACCCAATCTGGATTTAGGTGAAAATATTCGCAAAACCAATCAATAAACTCTTTTGAGCATTTCTTCTTTAAATTATCTTTTTCTAAATCATAACCAGTTAGAGCAAATTTATGGGGAACTAGATTTAGTAATTCGGCTCCTGTAATTCCATATGAATTTAAAACTCTGAATATTTTTTCGACAATAACATCCCCTCTTCTGTTTCTTTTGTAAAAAACAGAAAAGACGTCTTTGATAACTTGATAGATGTCTATGCTAAACATTTGTATTCAATTCTAGTTTATGTTTAACTTCATTTCACGTATTTCGGGAAACCTAGCTTTTTTCTTATATTCAATCCAGTAGTCAATATTTATATCCTGTATTTTTCTGAATTGTAATATTTCTGCAATTTGCACCAATTGTTTCTCTATAAAAATTCTATCCATATCACTAGGAATGCCATTAATAAATTTGTTTAATAAAGTTACATAAAGAGAGATGCTATTATCTCCAAAAAATTTAGATTTTTCTCTATATTTATAAAGTATTGCAGCAATGTAATTATATAGCCCCTCAACAAAGTAAGAATTTAATAATATAGTTCTTTGTAAAATTACATTGTAAACATTGTCTAAATCAGATTTTTTGTTTTCTAAGATTTCAGTCAATACCTCTAAACTATTAGTTCTAAATAAAATATCATCATCTGTGTATATCCACTCTTTCCAATTACTGATATGTCTTAGCTCATAGTATTTTTCAATAATGCTTTTATATAATTCATTGAGACCTTTCTTTGTATTTAAGTCCTCACATTCATCTTGAAGAAAGCGTAAAATATTTTCCAGATGTTTTGGATTATTCTTACCTGTAAAAAGAGAAGCAAATTTATCATTTTCTTTTTTGTTACAAGATTCTAATACTCGACTTGCCGCTATTTCAAAACATTCAAACAACTTATCTTTTTCTTCATTTGACCAAGTCAGTAATCGCCTAATTTTAGTAATACTTAAAGATACTGTATTGTTTTGTGGCAATTCTTTGATTACATCATAAAGCTTATTTTTTATATAACTTG
>CAZGAI010000157.1:0-7810 GCA_964523175.1 uncultured Victivallales bacterium
CCTTTGTATATGTTCCAATTTATAAAATTGATACTTTAAATACGAGCGAACTAATAAAATATAAATCAAACAAGATTATTAAACAATCAGAATATTTGATAGAAAAATATACAAATCATAATTTTGCTTTTTATCTCAGAATAAATAAATTATGTAATATTACAAGAAAAATAATAAAACCTATAGTCAGTAGATGCTCTTAATATTTTTTTGCTCCGCTTAGAAAATATAAGATATCACAAATGTTATAATAAAAATGAAACAAGAATATGCATAAACCATATACAACTCTCTTATTTATACCTGAAGGTGATCTAAAAATATTTAAGATTATAATAAGAAGAAATGAATAGGAACGTTATAATTTTTTTATCTAAATGACAAACGTTAATTATTGAAAAACTACGATCTAGTATCGTTGTATTTCTGAGCATTATTACATTCTGTATTGATTGTTGCACAATTAGCACATTAAAGGGTTAATTATGGGAATTAAAAATAAAATAGGGAAACTCTTATTTGGTAATCTAATCAAGGAAGAAATTTTTATTAATGAAGTTAAGACTGTAATAAGGACTGATAGTATCAAAGAATTTATTAGACTGCAGTCTGAAAATCGAAAGAAAATTTTAGAGTACAGGGATGAACATGGGGCTTCACTGCTTCATTACGCAGTCAGTAAGGGAGCTAAAGCCATTGTTAAAAAGCTAGTCAATGACAGATATTTTCACGTTGATGTTGAGAATTTGAATGAATTTACTCCATTTCATGTTGCAGTGGTGGCAGGGAATGTTGAAATTGCCAGCTTTTTGATTCAAAACGGTGCTGACATAAATAAAATAAGTAGAAACGCTACACCTCTCATTAATGCAGTTGCAAACGGTAATATTAAACTCGTGAAATTTCTACTCGAAAGCGGTGCTAGTATTGAGGTTCAAAGTGAAGGCATATGTGAAAGTGCCTTTCTATCAGCTATGCAAACTAGCAGATATGATATTGCCAAACTACTCCTAAGCTATGGAGTCAACCTTAAAAGCAAAGGTAGTGGAAATTATTATGCACTCCATCTAGATGCAATGAACAAAGGAGGAATGCTTTCGGAGTTAGTTAGTCTAGGCTTGCCAGTGGATAGTAGGACTAATACCGGAAGAACAGCATTATTTGAAACGATTAACTTTTCAAAATATTACAATGCTTGTTCTTTGATTTCAATGGGGGCTGATGTTAGTGCACAAGACAATAATGGTGACTTTGTACTGTATAATCAATATCCATTGTTTAATCCTGATAAACATATAGAAATGCTAAAGTTATTTATTGATAGTGGTTTTGATGTTAATTCCACAACACCATACGGTGAGACGCTTCTTCATAATGCAGTTTTTTTTGATCAACCTAAAAGTGTAAGTTTACTCATAAAGCACAATGCAAATATAGATGCAACTATGAACGATGCATCAGATAGGGAACATGCTCGTGGGTATGTAGAATCGAAAAGTTTTGAACAACATTGTAAAATAAATAAAATTTCCCCAATAAAAGGCTGGTGTGATGGATGGACACCACTCCATTTAGCTGCAAAAAATGGTTGTATGGATTGCATGAAAATTCTATTACAACAACAGGCAAAAGTAAATCTTAAAAACAAAGATGGTTTTACCCCATTAGATATTGCATACAAAGTTGGTTATAAGCTCAAAGTCGATCTACTATTGACCCATGGTGCATTAAGAGGGAATCAGATTTAAAGCTTAAATTCAATAGTATATTTATTGAATAAACATATGTTATTATATATCTATATATCTGCAAGTAAATAAGGATAGAGTCATTTCCAATAACTAGAAAATAAATAAGTGAATATTTATCAAAAGGTGTTAATGTTGCAAATATAGCTAAAATTTATGGTTGTTCTTGGATCACTATGGAAAATTTTATAAAAAGTAGAAAATTAAAAGATTAATGTTTACTAAGTTATGTGAAAAATAATTGTTAATTAATGCTAGAACTTTTTATAAGCTATATTATCTTTAGTATTAGTTTTTATAATATTACTTGCAAGTGTTACAATTTCATTTCTTAGCCATTCTGGTTCAATAACGCTCACTTTACCGCCTTCACCTAATATCCATTTAATTGCTTCGTATTTAATTGCAGGTGCAATCTTTACTATTAAACTTCCATCTTTCTGTTCAATAATTTTAAACTTTTTTGCCTTCTGGTGCTCATACATATAGAAAGCTATTGATGGATCACAGTGTACAATAATATCTTTAATTTTTTTATAATTGAAAAGGCCGTTATGTTTTACTTCTTCAAGAAGCTTTCTGTTTATTTTAAAATACTTTTTTGTTAAGGTGCATGACTTTATTCGTTGAATTGCTAAAACAACCTCTTTACTATCTTTAATAAATATTCCTTTAGTGTACCATATCCCTTTGTGAAATGAAATAATATGAGTTTCAAATTTTCGTATTGAACTACTATCGTCAGGTTTTTTATATTCAACTTCAATTACTTCCTGATTACGCCATCCATCGAATATTGTTTTAAAGATATCAGGTGATACTAATGCTTTTGTTCCTGATGCAATTATCAGTGATTCCATAAAGCATTTATCAAGAAATTCAGAATTATTTGTACTGTTTAAATCGATTGCAGCATCAGTAATATCATTTTTTAAAGGTTGTGGAACAATATCTTCAGCCAATCTTGAAGCTATCATAAGTGAAGAAATAATTCCTTCACAGAATACTGGACATTGAAACTCCCATGTTTTACGTGTTAGGTAATATCCACATTGCTCATGGTTATAAAAAATTGGTGCATTAAAATCTTTCTTTAGTGACTCAATATCCCTTTGAATAGTTCTCGTATTACAACTGATATTAAGATTTTCATCAATATCAGCTGTACGAAGTTTTTTAGCAAAACTAACAGCATTGGGATAGCTATTATTTTTAAGCTCAGCGACAAATCTAATCATTCTCATAATTTGTTTTTTATTTGAAGGCATAATATCTCCTGATTCATATTTATCTAATAAATAATCTAATTATTATAACATATATGTCGTGCTACGACATTAGATGTCGTTATCTATATTGTATTTTAATTTTTATTATCTTGAAAGGTCAAAATAGAAAAGGTCTAATAAATTATAAATATGTTAAAAGGAGTAAAAGTGAACAAAACGCACTCTTAATATATACATCACCCGCTTATGATACCTCTTTGTTGAAAAAACAACAATAATCTATAAAAAATGATATATGATTATTTTAATAAAAGAAGTAAATATAAACGTAGCATAAAGTTAAGTATGTTCTATTATGGAAGAAGAACGTTTAATTAGACATACCACCCTACTTCAAAGCACTGAGCTCTGGATTAAGTTCAACAAACTGATAGCTACTGCATCCTTAAACAACCTTGGTATAGTTTAAAAAAGGTGTTGAATATACTCTAAAAAAATGATATTTTAGAATAAAAAATAACCTATAAAAGAAAAGTTATTGGATAAATTATGGGAAATAAATTTGGTTTGGTTTTTTCTGGTGGTGGTGGCAAGGGTGCTTATGAAGTTGGTGTATGGAAGGCTTTAAAAGAATTTGGAGTAGATAAAAATATTGCTGCAGTTTCAGGCACCTCTATAGGTGGACTTAACGGCGGACTTTTCGTGAATGGTGATTTTGTTAAAGCTGAGAACCTATGGGAAAGCATCAGCCCTGAAAAAATTCTTCAGGTAAATGTTAAAAAAATGGCCGAAGTAATAGCTGGGTTTGCAATTCCAGGTTTAACATTAAAAGTTCTGCTTAATTCATTATCATTTATGAAAGCTAGAGGTTGTTTTTCTCAAAAAGGACTTGAATCAATGATTGATGAAGGTGGGTTTTGCACATCTGTTTCTCAATCAAATCTACCTTTTTATATATGTGCTCTAAAAAAACAGGGGCTCAAGCTTTGCTATAAAAAGCTTAATGGTTTAAATGAAGAAGAGATCAAACTTTGGTTATTAGCAACATCAGCAATCCCAGTAATTTTTACCCCGATAGAAATTAATGGAGAACTATACCTTGATGGAGGTGTAATACCAGGTTATTCAGATAATACTCCAGTTAAACCTTTAATTGAAAATGAAGGATGTAAAAGAATCATTTCTGTAATGCTTGGGAGAAGTGCAGTCTCAACAGATTATGAGAAAAAATATCCCAATGTAAAGTTCTGGAAAATAATCCCTACTGAAGAAGTTGGCGAGGTTTTTGGTGGTTTGAATTTTAAAGTTGAAAACGCTGTAAGGCTAATAGATATGGGATATAACGATACTTGTAAAATTCTTCAACAGATTTATGAATTTACATTAATTGAAGAGCGATACGTTGAAAATGTAGATATTATCAGTAATCAGGATAACAGTTTTAAGAAATTAGCTTCAAATAATCTATTGCTCAGAGAAAATTATTCCTATGATGATTTAAATCCTAAAATTAGTTCAATACAGTATTTACTAGATAATAATTCTGATTCAAGTAATGGACTTCAAAAAGAAGCACAAAGTAAACTAGTCGAAGGTGGTTTTGAGCAATTAACTACACAGCTGGAGAAAAATATTCAAAAAGCCGAACTGGAACTTATTGGTAATTCAATTGATGAAGTTATTGATGGGATGAAATCAAATTCTGATCAGCTTGTGAATCTTGCCTTTGAAGGTATTACATCGCTTTCAGCAACAGAAGGACATATACATTATCAGTCAGAACAAGGTCTTGTCAGTAAAATATGGGGAACCTTTACAGGCAAAAATCAGGAGTTACAAACTGAAGTTAACTGGGATTTAAATAGGTCTATATACGCAAATCAGCAGATGATAAAAAAGCTAATAGAACGTGATGTACTTACTATGGATGTTTGTATTTCTCTTGGAAATAAGATCAACTACCTCAGCATGTATCAAAGTAGACTTGAAACTATAAATATTAATCATTTAAATATGATAAAACAGCTTAGAAATGGCATACTATCATTAGCTGATATTACACGGGAAAGTATTACAAAAATTAGTATGCGTGTAGAACAATTGGAGTACAAAGACAGGCTTAGAGATTTTAAGGAAAGTGCTAGGCTTAAAACAAGAGATATGAATGATTACCAAAAAATAGCATTTCTTGCCAGTAGCTTTTATTCAAGATTTAGAGAAAATATTACTATTCAGGAACAATCCTTTTTTTATGATATTCTTTGCAGTGTTGGACTGGATAAATCAAAAATATTTCCTTCTGAATTTATAAAATTTGTTACTAATGATAAAGATAATGTAAAAGAACTTTTGCTTGGAAATAATGAAAATAATACTTACTTTCCTACCCAGGGTTCAAAAACCTCCTGCACACCTTTCCTAAATGCATTGGGTCAAATATTTGATACGAATAAGACAGTTTCATTCAATGAAGTTATGGAATTTATTACTCATAATTATAAGATGGATATTGATATAGAAACTTCAGCATCAGATTTTACGATGGAACTTTTTACAGAGCTTAGATTATTTGATAACTCAAAGCTGAAACATGATAAATTAGTAAACAGCATGAAAGCTGATCTGTTAGAAACTATAAATTTTTTAGCAGATTCAGAAATAAATTTGTTTGACTCAGAGATAAATGAACTTATTAATGAGATAAGTGATTTTTCCCTTATCATCCCAGTAACTGGTAAATTCAGCTCTGGGAAAAGTAGACTTTTAAACTGTTTTCTCGAAAAAGAAGAACAACTGCCCACTGATACATCACCTGAAACAGCTTTTGCAACAGAACTCCATTATAATCCAAAAGAACAGTTAATTATTTATAAGATGGATGGCTCTAGTGAAATAAAACAGGTTTCTGATATATCATTGCTTAATAGTTCAAACAATAATATTGCCTATCTTAAACTTTATCTAAATAACCAAAAGCTGAAAAATAGAAGTGATATGGTTATTGTCGATATGCCTGGTCTTGAATCAGGAAAACTTGATCATAACAAGGCAATAAATCTCTATGTAAACAGAGGGCATCATTATATCTTTTGTGTTAGTTGTGATGCTTACACTGACAACTCAATATTACAGTATATAAAAGAGTTTTCATCATATAAAGGCTTTTCTATTATTTTGACAAAAACTGGTAGAAAAGAAACATCCGAAATTGCTAAAATTAAGGATTATTTAAATAAAATACTGAAAGATAGGGAAATAATAAAAGATAATATTTTTATAGCTTCAACTGAGGCAGATGACTATGATATTGATGATTTTAACAAAATAATTGATGGAATATATTGTACAAAGGGAACAATTTTTAAAAGTTTTTTTGCCCCAAAATATGATACTCTTTATAGTTCAATTATTAATCACCTGCAAATTTTATTAAAAAATAAGATTTCACTTGATGAACTTGAAGAAAAAATTGATGAGCATAACAGGTCATTTGAAAAGTATGAGAAAAAGATAAACTGCAAGCTTGATGATATGCAGTATAAGATTGTATCAGGTGGATCAGAAAAAATATATAACACTATTCAAAGCATTTTAACGTCTAATATAGCAACTCTTAAAAATGCAGCAAAAAATGGTTCTATGGAATATAAGGTTCAAGATCTTATCAGACCATCAGTCAATAATATAATAAAAGAAATTACAGAAAAAACTGTTGCTGAGTTTAATATATCTTCTGTAAAAATTCATGCCGAATCCGAACTTGGTGGAATAAGTACACCGCCACTGAATATTCCGACTGAAAGTATGGCACCAATATTTGCAGGAACAGGTGCTGGAGCTGCTGTAGGGTTCATTGTTTTAGGACCAATTGGAGCCGTTATTGGAGGACTTATAGGTTATTTTTGTAGTGGTAAATCATCAAAAGATGAAGAAATTATATCTAAAATTAGAAATCAAGTAATACCCGAAATTCTTTCTTCTGTATCAACTTCAAGCGAAAATTCACTGATTACAGTTTTTGAAAAAATTAGAACTGCTGTAAATTTGCTGTTGGAAAAATCTAAACTACAGACATTATCAGCTATTGCAGAACTTAAAAAAGAGATGATGCAAAATGAAATTGAACATAAAAAAAAGCAGGATCAATTAAATAATACTTTAGATAATATCCAAATGATATCTAACAGATTTTATTAATATAGCTTTAGCTTTCAGGCTGAGATTTTAAGCCGCAAACTTGTCCTAGTTTTTCTTAACTTGATAACATTGATATATAATTGAGGAAACAATTAATGAAAAACAAAATATTAAATATTTTAAAAGAAACTACAGACGAAAAAGGATATAAAAACCATCCTGTAATGGATTGTGATTTTGAAACTAAAATCTATTACTTGCACGGCTTGGCTCTAGTGATGAATGTAGACTGTGACATACACTCAAAAGAAAAAAAATACCTGATGAAACTTATTAAAACATTCGGTGTAAATGTAGATGAGATGGAAAATCTTATTGGTTTTGGGAAAAACCCTAATAAAAAAATTATTGAGGAAATGTTAGAGGTTTTAAAAAAATCAGGGATATCTAAAAACTTCATGATTGACTGCTATGAAATGGCGTACAGAGATAAAAAAATCAAAATAGAAGAAAAAGAAATAATAAAAGAATATATAGAGTTATTGAATATAGAAAATAGTACAGACAAATATATAAGATATAGCCTTAACTGGATTCATAGACCTGTTAATAATAATAAATTTACCAAAAACAATGAAATTATATTTAGCCATTTATTATATTTATAGCTACTAAACCGCTCTATAAATTCCATTA
>CAZGAI010000158.1:0-7810 GCA_964523175.1 uncultured Victivallales bacterium
GGGATGAAAACCCGGTGTCCTAGGCCTCTAGACGATGGGGACGTCTGAGAAAGAGTTTATAAAGTACAAAGTTTTTAGGAAAAATCAAGAAACTATTTAAAAAAAATTAATTTTTTTATGAAAATGATAAGCAGTAACACTTTTTAAGCTCAATTTGATAAACTTATTCCCGAATGGTTACGATTTTGGCCCATAATAAATATCCATCAACCTAATATCAGGTTCAGGTAATACTTTGTTATCAAGAAAGTCTTTTACCAAAACTGACGTTTGTTCTAAATTACCCTGTGGAATCCAATAAATTTTGATACCTTTTTTTTCCATTTTTCTAAACCAGATATCCTGACTTCGGGCAAGTCTCCTTATTTTGGCTAATAGAATATTTTTCATTTCTTCCAGTTTTAATTCATTTTTTAGATATTTACTAATGTAACGATACTCCAATCCAAAGGCATCAAGTCTCTCCCATGATATTCCGCTATTATGCAGATATTCTACTTCTTCTATCATGCCGCTGTTAAGCCTCTCCTCAAGTCTAAATTCTATGCGCGCATGCACATCTTTTCTAGGAAAAAAAGTTCCGATTATCAGCCATTCATAATTTATATCAGTATTATTAACAGTTAGTTGTCCATCTGTAGATAAACTTTTTTGTTTTTTATTGTCATTGTTTATAGTGTTTTCGGAATCAGGTATATTTTCGATTGCCCTTACAAGTCTTGGTCTACTACCTTTATTATCTATTTTTTTGGATATTTCTGGATAATTAGATTGTAAATAGTCGGCAAGTTCCTGAGTACTTTTTGTTTTAAGCTCAACTCTAAGCTTAATATCCGGGGCTGAAATCGGAAATTTGTAATTAGAGACCAGAGAATCTATATATAACGCAGTTCCACCGGCAATAATCGGAAGCTTCTTTTTTAGAGATATTTTGTTAATTAGTTCTTTGGCCTCTGTGTTGAACTGTTTAAGATTATAGAATTGTTTTGGATCACAGTTATCAATAAGATGATATTTTATTGCATCCTTACCTGTTCCATATTCTTCAATATCCTTTCCTGTTCCTATGTCCAGTCCTTTATAGACCTGCCTGGAATCAGCACTGATAATTTCACCGTTAAACCCTTTTGCAAGTTTTACAGCCAGAAATGTTTTACCTGTTGCAGTTGGACCAGTTATAATAAGATTTTTAATTTTTTTCATATTATTTTATGTCTTTAATGTTTAAAAATATTGCCTAGTATGTATAATTATATAAATTGATAGTTTATATCTTTTAAATTATGTGTTTAAATACTATATTAATATAATATTTTAAAAAATATCCTGCAAAATATTATTTTTAAACAAGGAAACTGAAAAATGTCAAACAAAATATATTCTATTGGCAAAATTAAGGAATTATTACCGTATCAATATCCAATGCTGCTTATAGACAGGTTTTGGCAGGAAAGTGAAACAAAGTTTGTAGGATTAAAAAATGTAACTACTACAGAAGAGTATTTTACAGGGCATTTTCCAAGCCATCCAATAATGCCCGGTGTTTTACAAGTTGAATCAACTTTTCAAGCTGCGGCTTTATCAGTTAAAGAAAAACTAGACCCGGCTGACAAATTTGATGTTTATATGAAGTCTATGAAAAATGCAAAATTTCGCAAACCTACTGAGCCTGGGGATAGATTGCTAATAGATATTGAAGTAATGCAGATTGAAAACGGAGAAGCTGTAATAAAAGCAACGAATAAGAATAATGCCGGTTTAAGCAGCCAGGTTGAAATGGTAATAGCAACACGTCCAAGAGTGTATAATGTTGAAAAACCGGAACTGTTCAACAAATATGACAAAAGTCCGGACAACTCAATGAATCTTGAAGAAATCAAAAAATATATGCCTCATCGTTACCCGTTTCTCTTAATTGACTATATAGCTATTAATGATGGTGAGACAATTACGGCAATAAAAAATATTACTTATAACGATCCGATAATGCATTCTCATTCATCTGGTTATTCTGTTCTTCCAGGTTCAATTCAAGCTGAAATTTTAGCTCAGGCAGGATGTGCATACACATTGTCACAACCACAAAACAAAGGAAAGCTTGCATTTTTTATGACAATTCCATTTGCTAAATTTTATCATCCTGTTCATCCCGGGGATCAATTGAGAGTAGAGCTGCATATTCCTAGCTCAGGCTCTAAGTTCGGCAAAAGCACCGGAGAAATGTATGTGGAAAATAAATTGGTTACTGAAGGTGCAATTACTTTTGCAGTAGTTGATGCATAAAGAACAAGTTTCAATACTATGAACACAAAATTCATGGGAATACCTAGTAGATGATTTATTTTGTGCTTATTTTACATTTTGGATTTAATGTTTTTTTTACAATGTGCTTTGCTGCTTTTATATCTGCCAGTACACAGAATACATTATTAGAAAAACTCTCTATTCTCTACTTATCCATTTATTCAATAATAGAGCTCGTTGGAGTTTCTATTTTGCTGATAAACGGGTGTGAATCTTCTGTATGGTTAATATGGATGGCAGCTGTATTCATAACATGTATAATTTCATTAACCTTTTATTTCTGCCGAAAACTTGATATAACAATGTGGGGACCGTTTAGTGTCGTCTTTGCTCCTTTAATTATTATCCCAATTATTGTTTTTCTATTAGTGACCAACAAGACATGGAAAAGCAGAGACAAAGTAATACCTTCTACATAAGACCTTTTATAAAGACAATAATAATAACAATCGGAGAAATGTATTTTACAATATTTATAAAAATTGGGAAATATGGTGCCATTAATTCTCCTTTATTTGTTAACTCATCTTTAACTCTACTATATCCAAGGTACCATGCTGCAAAAGTTACCCATAGCAAGCTTGCAATTGGGTTGCATAAGTTACCCGACATAAAATCAAGTAAATTGAAAAAACTCTTTCCAAAAAGTGTTGCATCTTTCATAACTCCAAAAGACAGAGCACACGGTATTGATAAAAGACAAATAATACTAGCAGATATGAGTGTTGCCCTTAACCTAGAGAGCTTGAAATTATCAATCAAATAAGCAACAACTACCTCAATTATAGAAATTGATGTTGTTAGTCCAGCTAAAGTCAGAAGAAGAAAGAACATAATTGAAAAGAAATATCCACCGACCATTTGTTGAAAAACTTCAGGTAATACAATATAAGAAAGACTGTATCCTGAGCTTGGCGCAACACCATAGGCGAATACAGCAGTAAAAATTGCAGTTCCGGCCAGCAAAGAAACACATGTGTTAAGAATCGCCGTTTGTACAACAATCACCCCTAAGTTTTCCCTTTTACTTATATAAGAGCCATAAGTTATCATTATTCCTGAGCCTAAACTGAGGTCAAACAATGATTGTCCCAAGGCTTTAAAAATGACAGTAGATGTAATTTTAGAAAAATCCGGATTAAATAAAAAAGTAAGCCCTTTACTGGAGCCTTCAAGTGTTAACCCTTTTATAACAAGCATAATAAGAATTATTAGAAGTATAGGCATTAAGTATTTTGCACATTTTTCAATACCTTTTTTAACCCCTCCAACAACTACAAGGGCAGTTATGCCCATACAGAGAATAGAATAAAAAACAGGCTTAAATGTTCCGCTTATAGTAGCTTTCTGAAGTTCAGTTAACTGCTGTATTGTTTTTCCTGAAAAAGTATTAAATATTGACATTAGCAAATAATCAAAAGACCACCCGAAAAGCACAATATAGTACGCAAGTATTATTGTAACTGTAAATATTCCAATAATCCCTGCATAACGCCACGGAGTATTTGGCGCCAGCTTTCTAAATGAGTTTACTACATCACGCTGTGCACGGCGGCCAATTGTCATTTCACACAGCATTCCGGTCATGCCAAGCATAACAACAAAAATCAAGTATACAACAAGGAACGCTGCTCCGCCGTTGGAACCAAGTTGATATGGAAATCTCAGAATATTTCCAAACCCTATTGCAGATCCTGCCGCTGCCGCTACAACACCAAATCTGGATCCAAACCCATCTCTAACCGTATTAATATTCCCCATTTATTACTCTCCATAAACAGCTATAGATATTTTAATTTTAGGTAAACACCACAATATAATAATAAATAATCTCTAGGTATCCAGCTGATTCTTTATTTCTTATTATGTACAGACTCTGCAACTATACAAAGTATCTCAAAAAGAAGTGTGACACCCAATAATGAAGTTGTATATCTTCCTATGCAAAAGGAGACAGTTGTTTTAGCGCTTTTGGGATAAGATCAACTAAATCATCAGCAATTAATCCGCGCATTCCATTGTTCCCAATATCACCAGCTAGTCCATGCACAAAAACAGAAAGACAGGCCGCATCAAAAAAACTCATTCCTGATGCGCAATTTGCTGCAATTATCCCGGCAAGCACATCTCCACTTCCAGCTGTAGCCAAAGCAGGGCAACCACTTCCATTTACAGAAACTTTTTTTCCAGTTGCTATAATTGTTCTGTGTCCTTTTAAAACCACTGTTCCACCTGTTTTAGCCACCAGTGCCTTCGCCAGCGAAACCCTGTCTTTTTCGTCATAATTTTTTAATCCAAACCCTTTATACAATCTTCTGGCTTCTCCGGGGTGAGGTGTAAAAATATACTTAGAATTTTTTTTCAAAATATCAGGTGTTTGGGCAATAAGGTTAAGAGCATCAGCATCAATAATTATTGATTTATCTAAAGTTAAAACTTGAGCAAGTAACTCTTTACAAGATATATTATTAGACATTCCTGGACCAATAATAATTGAATCTGCTGTCTCTGCTGCTTTCATAATTTCATAAACAGATTCTTTAGTAAAAAAACCCGTACCCGAGTCAGGTATTCTGCGGGTAATTATCGATAAAATTCCAGGATTCATTATTCCGGCTGACTCGGGAACAGTTACTGTAGCCAGTCCTGCTCCAGAACGAAGAACCGCTTTTCCTGTGAGAAAAGGAGCTCCGTGATACAGCAAGCTTCCACCAATAACAAGCACAGACCCCATGGATTTTTTATGGCTGTTAACCGGAATTCGTGAAATCAATGGATAGGCATCTGTTTCAGTAAACAATGAAATCCTACTGTCAACTTTATCAACATATTGTTCTGGTACTCCAATATCAACAATATTTATCTGCCCGCAGTATTCAACTCCCTGCTCTATTATCAGACCATTTTTTGGTTGGGCTATAGTTATTGTCAAGTCAGCCTTAACGGCATTGTCGGATACAATGCCTGTATCACCATTTAATCCTGAAGGAATATCAATAGCAACTGTTGGTAAATTTACTGTGTTTACAGTTGATATCCAGTTATCATACGGCTTTCTTAAGGCCCCATTGAACCCCGTCCCCAGTAGCCCGTCAATAACAATATCACCTTTACAAAAATCTTTCTCGGTAAGTTCTGATTTTACATTAACAACAATATCTTTTGGTAACTGTTCTGAGTGATATTTAGCATCTCCTTTTAACTCATTTAGCGAACATATAGAATATATAGCAACATTGGCTGAACAATTATTATAAAGATATTTGGCAATAACATAAACATCACCGCCGTTATTTCCTTTTCCTGCCAAAAGAACAAAACGTTTTATATGAGAACAATCAATATTGTTTAAATACTCTAAAATCTTTTTACCTGCTCCAACTCCAGCTTTTTCCATTAAAATACTGCCTGAAATTCCAGCTTCTTCAATTGTTTTTTTATCAAGTTCACGCATTTGGTTTACAGAAATAATTTTCATAATATTCTCCTCTGAAACTAAGTTTTCGATGCTTGATATTCGATGTTCGTCATTGAGTAGAACGGATATTCCTGCGTGCGTGCCATTGCTTTAGCGACGACTGTGTCCGTTACTCCAGCGCGTAGTGATCGTTACCTATTTTTAGTTCTTTTTTTTAAATGGCATCTTAAATATATAGCCAATTATACCCTTATATGAAAGGTTTTTATTATTAACTTTATCATTCAGGATTTGAGATGTAATATAGCATAATTTATTACTGCGGATTAGTAATGTAAAAAATATTTTATTAAGCATTTAGTGTTTACAGAAAAAGGATGCGATTCTATAAGGCCTATACTTTATCTGTAGTTCATTTTTTATTCGCTCATTATATTTTGTAAGAATAGATATTTCATTTTTAAATAATGCCTGGTGAATAGTTTCCCCGGCAATTATTCCTGTTTCAAGAGCTTTTCCGATTCCTTCTCCTGTAAATGGGAATGTTGAGCCCAAAACTTCTCCGACGAAAAGAATATTTTTAATGGATGTTTTTCCCTTGTTTGAAAGATTTGTCCTTAAAAATGATCCTTTAACCGGTGACACCCAATGCCCGGATATATCTTTAAATGGTATTTTATGAGCAATAAACTCATATAATTTTTTCTTTAAATCAATTTTTTGGTATGAGTTTGTTCCATATCCAATATTAAATTCATTATTTCCCATTGGAAAAATCCAGAAATAACCATTCCTCCCATTATTATTGAGGAACACTAAAGGATGTTTAATATTCCAGTCAGCTTTATAGTATCCTCTTACTGCAATTAAATCAGGCCTTGCTAGGTCAAATTTTTTTAATGATTTGGTAAACTGACATCCAGTAGAAAATAAACCAAATTTTGCTGTTATTTTCACTGTTTGTAAATTATTATCTTCTGCTTTTAAAAATATATAATCATTTTTATGCTCAATTTCTCCCTTAAAATTTAGTTGTCTAAATTCTGCCCCGCAAAATATGGCATAATCAAGTAATATTTTGTCAAGGTTTTTTCGTTTAACAGTATATACAGAAGACTCAAGAATAAATGACTTATTTTTTGTGGAAAATAATTCTACTTTTGAAGACCTATAAGCAGTAGGTTCTATTTTATTCCAAACACCAAGCTTTTTAAGCATATTAAGGCTATCACCTGTTAATCCATCGCCGCAAACCTTTTCTCTTGGAAAAGAAAACTTATCAATCAGCAAAACCGATTGTCCTTTTTTTGCAATAGTTATAGCGGCAGCAGAGCCGGCCGGTCCTGCCCCAATTATTACTATATCATAAATTTTATGCTTCATTAAAACCTTTCTAATTAGACGTTCCACGAAAAGAATTTCTTTGGAACATCGTGTTAGGTTTTAAGTAGAATAGAAATTATCCTGAATTTTTATGTTTTTTCGGAAATTTTTTATTACTTAACACCCAAAACCTAACACTTAAAACCAGAACCGAGCACGAAATACTTTTCGAGCAGGTTCTAATTACTCATACACTTCTAACATTATACTAAAAAAGGCCGGAAAACCGACCTTTGCAAGTTAATGTTTTTTCTTTTAACAAGAAATATTATTATTATTACCGAGAGTTAAAAACTCCCATATTTTAAGTATTAAAATTCAGGCATCGGATGTTTAGTAATAAACTCTTTGACTTCACCAGCAATTCTTGCAAGCACTTCATCATCTTTTCTATGCGTAACTGCTTCATCAATCCATTTAGCAATTAACACCATATCATCTTCTTTTAATCCCCGAGTAGTTACAGCAGGAGTACCAACCCTAATACCACTTGTAATAAACGGCTTGGCTGGGTCAAATGGAATCATATTTTTATTAACAGTAATTCCAGCTTTATCTAAAGCATTTTGAACAGCTTTTCCCGATGCTCCTTTTGGTTGTAAATCTACAAGCATTAGATGGTTATCAGTGCCACCTGATACAATACGAAAACCGCATTTAATAAATTCATCAGCTAAGCGGGAAGCATTAGCAATAAGCTGTTTT